>JAAYPU010000169.1 GCA_012519645.1 Clostridiales bacterium
AAGAGACAACGGATATGATAGACGATTCTATCAAACAGGTAGAAGAAGGCTATATAATTGCAAATGATACAGCGGATGCTTTAAATAAAATTGTTTTGGGTGTTACGGATGTTGGAGAAATCGTAGAGTATATTGCTCAAGCATCTAAAGAACAAAACAGCGCCATAACGGAAATCAATATAGGCATAGAGCAAATTTCTCAGGTGATACAGAATAATACCGCAACAGCTGAAGAAAGCGCATCAGCAAGTGAAGAAATGGCCGGACAGTCTCAGATGCTCAAAGAAATGATTCAGCAATTCAAGCTTAAAGGGATGTCACAAAAATCAAATAATAATCCTCAAAAAATACAAGAAATCAAAAAACCGAACTATAGATTGAACACGATAGTATTGGACGATGAAGGCTTTGGCAAGTACTGACAGCTAATAAAAGGCATAGACTGAAAATCTATGCCTTTTCTTTGTTATTTTAATTGAGTAAGATAAAAAAGTTAATAGCATGTCAAATAAGGTAAAAAAATGTAAAAAAGAATTGAAAATGTTTTCATGTTTATAGTATAATGCTATTAAATTTTGTTTTTTTTTTATCAAAGATTGAAACCCATAACTCATTTATTAGTTAATAAATACCTGGTTGCAGATATTTGTTAGCATATTTTTTAATACTTTGAAGTATATAATCTCTGCAATCTATCAGATACTTTTTTAACAATTATTTAAATATGAATATGATCTCTATGATGAAAAAGTAAACCATTCGGAAGGAGGGGGGGCAATACTGAATGGCAGTCATATCAACATAGAGTATTATTAAAAAGGGGAGTATAAAAAGGAGGTAACTATTAAATGTCATGGTTTAAAAACAGGAAAATAAGTACAAAAATTATTACGGGATTTACTCTGATTGCTGTATTAGCCGGAATTGTCGGCGCAGCAGGAATATTGAATATTAATACGGTTAATAATGCGGGAACTATTCTATTTAATAGTGCGACTATACCTAGTATACAATTGGGTGAGATTAGTATTAATTTTCAAAGAACGCGAGTAGCATATCGTGATATGCTTCTTTATCCGGAGCCTTCCAAGCAAAGAGAAGAATATAATAAAATTCTCGAAATGAAGAAAGAAAATGATGGATTGTTAGAAAGCTTTAAAGGCACTATTATTTCTGATGCAGAAATGGAAAAATTCGATCAATTATATGCAAAATATGAAAGGTATAATATATTGACAGAAGACTTTTGCAAACGCATCATGGATGGCGAAGATGCAAATAAGCTGCTATATGATATGAGAAATAGCGAAATAACATCAGTAACTCAAGAAGTTATAGAAATGATTGAAGAATTATTTACTGAAAAACAGGGAGAGGCACTGGTACTGGCAGATGTAATGGCTGCCGCAACGAACAGAGCAATATATTTCATGATAGGTGTCATAATTGCAGCAATAATAATCTCAATTATATATGGAAGATTTTTAATCAGATTTATCAGCATACCGATTCGTATATTAAAAGAAGCTTCAAATAAGTTAGCGCTTGGAGATACTAATGTTTACATAATACAAAAAACTAAGGATGAAATCGGAGAGTTGATGGGCTCCTTTGGCAGAATGGTTAAGAACATTGAGGAACATGCAAATATTGCACAAAAAATTGCTGAAGGTGATTTGGATATTGATATTCAAGAAAAATCCGATAAAGATATTTTAGCCTTAAGCATGAAAAAAGTAATATATGAATTAAGATGCCTTATAGATGATGCGAATGCATTAAGCAATGCTGCTATTGTAGGGAATCTTGAAGTAAGAGGCGATGCTGAGAGATTTGAAGGTGGATATCGTGAAATTATTTCCGGTATGAATAAAACTATGGATGCTATTTCAGAACCGTTAAAAATAGGAATAGAATTCATTTATAATGTGGCAGAAGGCACACAGATGGAGCTTATACCGAATGAAGAAAAGTATAAAGGCTACTATAATCAGCTTATTGTTAATATGAATAATGTTCTGAAGTCACTGCTTATTATGTTAAATGAAGCAGGCGTATTAACTAAAGCAGCAATGGAAGGTAATTTATCTCACAGAGCAGACATATCAAAATTAAAGGGCGGTTATATCGGTATACTTGGCGGATTTAATAATGCATTGGATGCTGTTATCAATCCGGTAAAAGAAGCTGCCGACGTACTCAAGGAAATGGCAAAGGGGAACTTAAGTGCCAGAGTACTGGGTGATTATCAGGGCGATCACGCAGAGATTAAAAATGCGTTAAATTTTACAGGAGAAACAATACAAGAATATATATATGAGATTTCAGATATTTTAGGAAATATGGCGAATAAAGATTTTACCGGAGGAATTGAAAGAGAGTATTTAGGAGACTTTATAAAACTCAAAGACTCTATAAACTACATTTTGGGACAATTTAACTTTATATTAACTGAAATCAATAAATCATCCGAACAAGTGGAGGCTGCGGCAAGTCAAGTAGCTGCATCAAGTCAAAACTTATCCCGAGGTTCCTCAGAACAGGCAGGCTCTGTGGAAGAAATAAGTGCTACCATTTCTCAAGTGGCTGAGCAAACTAAAGAAAATGCAAAAAATGCTCAAGTGGCGAATGATCTTTCCAGCAGGGCAAAAAATGATGCCCAGGATGGCAATGCTCAGATGGGTAAAATGCTTAGAGCTATGAATGAAATAAAAGAATCCTCAAAAAGCATTTCGAATATCATCAAGGTTATTGATGAAATTGCTTTCCAAACAAATATTTTAGCTTTGAATGCCGCTGTAGAGGCAGCCAGAGCCGGAGAACACGGAAAAGGATTTGCCGTTGTGGCTGAGGAAGTCAGAAACCTTGCAGCCAGAAGCGCAAAAGCGGCTAAAGAGACTACTGAGTTGATAGATAATTCAATTAATAAAGTAGAAGAAGGATATATGATGGCAAATTCCACAGCTGAAGCACTGAATAAAATTGTAGTGGGGGTTGCAGATGCCGTAAACATTGTAGGTATGATTGCAGGTGCATCCAACCATCAATCGGATGCAATAAGCGAGATCAATCAAGGAATTGAGCAGATTTCGCAGGTTATCCAATACAATACGGCAACAGCAGAAGAAAGTGCATCAGCAAGTGAACAAATGGCCGGGCAGGCACAAATGCTTAAAGAGATGATTCAGGAGTTTAAACTAAAGGATATAACGAATGGGTCTGCGGAAGATAGGATCAAAAAATTAGGAGAGCCAAAGTATTATGAGGGATTAGAATTCTTTCCAATCTAAAAAATAAAAAACATCAGATAAATTCTAAACATCAGATAAATTCTGATGTTTTTTTATTTTTCGGCTCTATGTCAAATGTTGGGGTAGAGCACTTGTAAAACAAAGTTAATGGAGCTGGCGAGAGTCAGCCTCTTAATTTAGCAAATTTTTTCGTTAATGCTAATCTTTCTGCATCAGCAGCATTTCAATCTCAGGAATTTTTCGCACGGTCAAACGTCAGCGTCCATGCTGCGATTGACCTAAAAATGACGTCCTGCCATTTTTACTTCAAAATCCCGTCGCTTTCAATGGCTGATGAATAGAAAGTTTATCAAATCACTCAAAAACATGTTAAATAGAGTCTTTAGTTACTCATTACATGCAATATTTTTTTTCTTTTTTATAAAAAATGTTGGAGTGTTTTTATAGCACCCCAACATTTATTATAGAACCTATTTTTCTAAGAAATATGGAAACAATTAAATGAGAATTGAAATTCCTTTATTTAATTATTAATGTCGCTTTTTATTTGCACAAAATAAGGGTAGAAAAAATACAAGATTAAGATTGACATAGGGGATAAGTGATATATAATATAGTTATACCCACCCCTGTGGGGATGGGGTCTCAACAAAATGGAGGTGTTAATAAATGCAGTCTGCAGATAGAATACAGGTTATGAATCTTTTAAAGACATCGAAGGGTCAAATAGAGGGTATTATTAAAATGCTGGAAGACGATAGGTATTGTGTAGATGTTTTAAGACAGATTCTTGCAGTACAGGCTTTGTTAAAAAAAGCAAATTTAAAAATTATCGACCAACACATCAAGCATTGTGTAAAACAGGCTTTTACGGATGGCCACGGTGAAGAAAAAGTGGATGAAATCATTGAATTATTAGATAAATATGCTAAGTAATAGTGAAAGTATAACTTCATCATTTGAAGCAGGAGGTAAATAATGGAGCAGGAAGTATTAAGCGTGACAGGAATGACCTGTGCATCCTGTGCAAAAGCTATTGAAAGAAATCTGGGAAAGTTGGATGGGATCCAAAGGGCGGATGTCAATTTGGCTACTGAAAAATTGACTGTATTATATGATGAGAGCGTAACCGATAGAACAAAAATTATTGAAACGGTCAAAAAAGCAGGCTATGGAATCGTTGATACTCAAAGTGAAATACGTGAAGTAAGCATTCCGGTTTCGGGAATGACATGTGCTGCTTGTGCGAAGGCAGTTGAAAGGTATATTAAAAAATTACCCGGCATTCAGGACGCCGGTGTAAATTTGGCCAGCGAAAAGGCAAAAGTTATTTATGACTCCGGACAAGTGAGGATATCAGAAATAAAAGAAGCTATAGTAAAAGCAGGGTACCGGCCTTTGGAAATTGAAACAGGCAGTCAGATCGATCATGAAAGGGAGCGAAGAGAGAAGGAAATAAAATATTTGCGGACAAGGTTTATTGCAGCGGTATGTTTTACGATACCACTGCTGTATATATCCATGGGACATATGTTAGGGTTACCTCTGCCTATAATTATTATGCCTGAAATGCATCCGCTCAACTTCGGTCTGATACAGCTTATATTAGTAATACCGGTTATTATATCGGGTTATAGATTTTATACAGTCGGATTTCCGAAGCTGATAAAAAGAGAACCTAATATGGATTCCCTGATTGCTATGGGAACCGGTGCGGCATTTCTTTATGGTATTTATGCAATTATGCAGATTATAAACGGGCATTCTGAGTACGCAATGGATTTATATTTTGAAACATCGGGAGTCATCATTGCATTGATTCTGCTGGGTAAGTATTTGGAGTCAGTAACAAAGGGAAGAACTTCGGAGGCTATTAAGAAGCTAATGGGACTTGCCCCAAAGACAGCGACGGTCATACATGACGGAAAGGAAATAGTTATTCCTCTTGAAGAGGTAGAAGTAGGAGATGTAATTTTGGTAAAGCCGGGAGAAAAGATCCCTGTAGATGGTGAAGTAATTGAAGGAAGAACATCAGTAGATGAGTCCATGCTGACCGGCGAGAGTATACCGGTAGAAAAGAATGAAGGCGATAGTGTTATCGGAGCCAGTATTAATAAAAACGGGATAATTAAATTCAGAGCTACAAAAGTAGGTAAAGATACGGCGCTGGCACAGATCATTAGGCTTGTGGAAGATGCCCAAGGGTCAAAAGCACCAATTGCCCGAATGGCTGATGTCATTTCAGGTTATTTTGTGCCGGTCGTTATCGCCATAGCTGTTATTGCAGGACTTGCCTGGTATATTTTCGGAGAGACGCTCATATTTTCTCTTACGATTTTCATAGCCGTATTGGTTATTGCATGCCCATGTGCATTAGGTTTGGCAACTCCGACGGCGATTATGGTGGGTACGGGAAAAGGAGCGGAATATGGTGTGCTGATAAAAAGCGGTGAGGCATTAGAGACCGCGCATCAAATTAAAACTATCGTTTTTGACAAAACAGGTACTATTACTGAAGGCAGACCAAAAGTAACGGACATAGTGACAACTGATGCTATTAATGAAGTTGAGCTGCTGCAGTTATCTGCATCTGCAGAAAAGGGTTCTGAACATCCGTTAGGAGAAGCAATCGTCAATGCTGCTAAGGATAAGAATATTGAGTTTATAAATATAGAGAGCTTTGAAGCCATCCCGGGACACGGTATCGAGGTGATGATACAAGGGAAAAAACTGTTATTGGGGAATAAGAAGCTCATGGAAAACAGAAATATAGAAATTACACTTCAGCATGAATCGGATAGGTTTGCTGAAGAAGGAAAAACACCTATGTTTATTGCAATCGATCATAAGCAGGCAGGTATTATTGCAGTGGCAGATGTTATAAAGCCAAGCAGTAGAAAAGCCATTGAAAAGCTCCATAAAATGGGAATACAGGTGGTAATGATTACAGGAGACAACCGAAGAACTGCTGATGCTATTGCGAAACAAGTGGGTATTGACAGAGTATTGGCTGAAGTGCTTCCTCGGGATAAAGCCAATGAAGTTAAAAAACTGCAAGAAGAGGGACATAAAGTCGCCATGGTAGGAGACGGCATTAATGATGCCCCTGCGCTGGCTCAAGCTGATATTGGAATTGCAATCGGATCAGGAACAGATGTAGCTATGGAATCGGCAGATATAGTTCTAATGAGAAGTGACTTGATGGATGTTCCGACTGCTATTGAATTAAGTAAGAGAACCATCAGAAATATAAAACAAAACCTCTTTTGGGCATTTGCTTATAATACCGCAGGTATTCCAATAGCGGCAGGGTTGCTTCATCTCTTAGGCGGGCCGCTTCTTAATCCGATAATCGCAGCTGCGGCTATGTCCTTCAGCTCTGTATCTGTTTTAACAAATGCACTCAGGCTTAAAAGGTTTAAGCCTTTAATATAAAGATTAATTTAAAAGAAGAAAGGATGATTCAGATGAGAAAAGTTATTTCTATTGAAGGTATGACATGCGGACATTGTGCCATGCATGTTGAAGAAGCATTAAAAGAACTGGATGGCGTTAAGTCAGCAGAGGTAAATCTTGAAGCAAAAACGGCGACTGTTGAAATAGATCATGAGATAGCCGATCAAAAATTAAAAGCG
>JAAYPU010000015.1 GCA_012519645.1 Clostridiales bacterium
ACAAAGCAGAATTGTCAGGATTGAAGAGAATGAAAAATACACCATAATATCAAACAATGGCAAAAAAGTAACAGCAGAGAAAATTATCATCGCTTCCCACTATCCCTGCATTAATAAACCCGGGTTTTATTTCGGCAGAATATATGCTGACAGGTCTTACGTAGTTGCTGTAAAAGCAAAAGAAAAATATCCCGGCGGTATGTACATAACTGCAGAAAATCCCACCCGTTCATTGAGAAATCAGAATTACAACGATGGTGAAATCATCCTTGTCGGCGGCGAGCGTCACAAAACCGGTCAAGGTGTGGATACAAATGAACATTATAACGCGTTGATCGATTTTGCTTATGAGCATTTTACCGTAGAGGATATTCCTTATCGATGGTCTACTCAGGATTGCATGACTTTGGACAGTCTGCCCTTTGTCGGTCAATTTACTGCGGAAACTCCAAATATCTACGTTGCAACAGGTTATAACAAATGGGGTATGACCAATAGCATCGCTTCTGCTATGATATTAACTGATTTAATAACAAAAGGAGAAAGCCCTTGGCTTGATGCTTACAGTCCTTCCAGAAGCACTGTTATGGCTTCTGCAAAAAGCTTTATTGTTGAGAATGCAAATGTCGCGAAGGAATTGATCAAAGGTAAAGTATCTCCGATTTCAGATGATATTGAAATCGCCAATGGAGATGCTCAGATAACAGAAGTAAACGGGCAAAGAGCCGGCGCCTACAGGGATGAAAACGGTCAGCTGCATGTTGTGGATACCACATGCACACATATGGGATGTGAATTGCAATGGAACGCAGCAGAAAGGTCATGGGACTGTCCCTGCCATGGCTCCAGATTTAGTATTACGGGAGAAGTAATAGAAGGGCCCGCCGTAGAGCCTCTAGAATTTCAGGATATCAATACGATAAAAAAACTGATGACAGAAGATTTCTGATAAGAGGACGGAACAATTCCGTCCCCCTAATATTTATTTCACCGGAAATACTATTTTTGTCAGGAGCTCACTTTCAGGTACTTCACCCGGTGAATTATAATAAAATTCATAAACTATACCCGTCGGCACATATCCCTTTTCAATCATCCATTGATTCATGGCATCATAGGGTCCTGCAAGGTCCTTATAAGAACCTTTATACATACATGATACTTGTTTGCCCGCAGGTATTTCATTATATTGGATACTGTTTTTGGCAGACAGCTTTTTAGCCACTGGAAATCCCATTTCCACATCAAGATTTTCCATGTCCATATTGTAATAAGCGACATAGGGTGCATCTGCAGGTGCTTCCCCTAACTCCTGAAGATACCGCATGATCTCTCCATAGGCTTTACCTATTTCTTGAGGTAAGCTTCCAACTGATGTTGTAGTTCTGATAGATAAAACAGGCTGTGCCTTTACCTCACTTAATTGAAATTCATAACTCATATTTATTCCTCCTTGCGATTTTTCTTCATTGTATCAGAATAAATATGACAGATGTATGTCATGTTAATATGTAAAAAAATATAAAAATATTTAAATATAAAAAATCAGACATCCGAGACCAGCGACCCGGGATCCTAAACATACTTTTCATATATACTCTTTGATATCTCTGCAATAATTGTCCTAATATGAGGGGGGTTTTTCACTTCAACAGTCGCTCCAAAGCTGAGGATAAAGCCATACAGCCAATCATTTTCAGGCATTATGGCTTTTACCAGCAGCTTCCCTTCCTCAGTCCTGACAATATTTTCCCCAAACCATTCTTCTACTATATTCGCCATCATTTCATCAAAAACCAGTTCTATCTCTACGATATCAGAAGGGACTTTCCACTTATTATCTAAAAGGATCTCATCCAGAACGATTTCCTTAGGATGAAAAGAAATATCCAGCACTTTTATTTCCTTCATTCTTGATATTTTAAAAAACCTGAAATCCTGTCTTATATGGCACCACCCGTACAGGTACCATTTTTGAGCTTTTAAGACAAGTGAATATGGCTCTGCTTTTCTTTCAGTCACCTTACCGTTTACATCCCTATAAGAAAATTCTATAAGCTTATATGATTCGATCGCCTTTCTCAGCATTGACAATTTTTCCTTTATGTATGCATTACCTCCCCATGGAGATAGATCGATCATAAATTGATTTACTTTCGAGTTCAAAATTTCCAATTGAGGAGTCGGCAGGATATTCTTAAATTTATCGATCAAAACCTCATATTGCGTATCCGGTATGGTTTTTGACATACCTTTAAGAGTTGTCACTATGGCAGCGATCTCTTGATTTGTTAACACACTTTTATCTATACGATATCCATCTGCAATACCGATACCTCCGTTTGCTCCTTGATAAGTCACAATTGGAATGCCTGCCAAATTGAGGGCTTCTATATCTCTTAAAATCGTTCTGACCGATACTTCAAACATCTCAGCCAATTCTTTCGCCTGTACCTTCTCTTTTCTAAGAAGTATTACCAATATGGAGATCAACCTGTCTATTTTCATGGAAACACCTACCATCTGTTTTTTTCATTATATATCAAAAAGAACCTGACATCTATATGTCAGGTTCTTTTACTATGGTCTTATAAACATTTGTGTCCAATATGGTGTTCCATTTGAATTTTGAACATAACCTACGCCAATCTGCGTATAGTTTGAATTCAAAATATTTTGTCTATGTCCCGGAGAATTCATCCAGCCTTTCATTACTTCTGCCGCACTTTTTTGTCCATATGCGATGTTTTCACCTGCATAAGAATATCTGATACCAAAATTTTTCATCATAGTAAATGGAGATCCATAGGTAGGTGAAGTATGAGAGAAATATTTTTTTGTTGCCATATCCTCTGACTTAAATCTCGCTACTCTTGACAGCTCCCAATTTTCAGTAAGGGGCTTCAGGCCTGCTTTTGCTCTCTCCTCATTTACTAATCTTATTACCTCTTGCTCAAAGGCTCTGCCTGGTGCCTGAGCAGGAATAGCAATTTTCATTCCCGGATAAATTAGATCCGGATTGTTTAATTGTGTATTCATATTGATTAATTCTGAACATCCGACTTGATACTTTACAGCAATCTTCCATAGAGTATCTCCGTATACAACTGTATGATATTGAGCAGTTGCAGCTTCAACATTCAACGGAATCATTCCTCCGGAAAGGAATAACACAAGTGCAGTAATAACTAGTAATTTTTTCATTATTTATCCCCTCCTTAGGTGTCTCATTATAAACCATATAAAACTATGACGTAACCCCTAAATAATTGTAATCACAGCCAAATATTGGGGACTATACTTCCTTTTTATTCATCAGATCAACAAATACATCCACGATCCTTGCATCAAATTGCTTTCCGGCTTGGTTTTTAATTTCCTCTAAAGCCTCTTCCTTTGTCATTTTTTTAAAGCTTGTCATTATGTCATAGGCTTCAGCGATAGCTATGATTCTGGACATCAATGGAATTTCCTCCTGATTTATACCTTTAGGATATCCGGAACCATCCCAGTTTTCATGATGGCTGTACACACCTTCAGCCAAATCTAAAGTGTTCTCAAAAATGTTTAATATTCTGTATCCTATAACCGCATGCTGCTGTATCTCTATTTCATCATCTTCGTTCAGGGTATCCGTTCTGTCTAAAATGCTTTTGTCCAGTATGATTTTTCCAATGTCATGGACGAATCCCGCATCTCTTAATTTTTTAACTTCTGTTTCAGGCAATTGCATTTCCATACCTATTTCTTCACAGAGCACGCTTACTGCACGGGAATGCCTTTTTTCCTCAGGGAATTTTTTATGCAGGGTTTCAATCATGGAATAAAAAATATCCGAATTGATGGTTTCCCTGTTAAGCGTTTTTTCTTTATACATTTCATTTTCGGCATTTTCCATTATTCTCTCTAAGGATTGTTTATAATGGGTTTTAGTATCACAGCCCAATGCCATACTGCATTTTATTGCATCTATTTTTGCATGAGACAGCTCTTCCTTCACCCTGACTATTATTTTCTGAGCATATATTTTCTCGGTTTTAGGCAATACAATTATAAACTCATCCCCGCCGACTCTTGCAACGATATCTTCCTCTCTGCATGCCTTCTTTAAAACATCTGCTGATTTCTTTATAAGATTATCGCCTGCGGCATGCCCGAAAATATCATTTGTTAACTTCAGGCCGTTTACATCTCCAAAAATAATAGATATTGGCAAATTATTTTTTGTATCAATTTTTTTAACTTCATCTTCAAAACAGCCCCTGTTGTATAACCCGGTTAAACTGTCATGACAACTGATATATTTTATTTTCTCCTCCGTTTTTTTCCTTTCTGAAATATCCATAAAAGTGACGACCGCACCTATAACTTCACCGTTCTTCAACTGCGGATAGGAAAAATATTCTACTTCAAAACTGGTTCCGTCCGATCTCCAAAACACCTCATCATCCGCATGTGTCCCTACTCCATGATCAATGGAGTAAATGATTTTACACTCATCTTTTGGTAGTATTGCTCCATTTTTTTTATGATGATGTATCTGCTAATGCATATTATTACCCAGCAATTCATCCTCATCGTCATAACCCAGAATTCTTAAGCAGCTCGCATTACAAAAGGTACAATTGCCATTTTTATCGAGACCGTATATGGCTTCTGCTGAAGAATTAAGAATTAGCCTCAGTTCTTCACGACTTTCAGTGAGAATTTTATTTGACTGCTCCAACTGCAATGTTCTCTCTTTAACCGCCGTTTCAAGGTTATTTATGAGCTTATGCATCGTGTCTGCCGTTTTATTAAATGCAGTTGATATTTTTCCTATTTCATCATCACGTACAATTACTACTCTTTCCGACAAATCACCTGACGATATCTTCTCCGCAACTTCTAACAGATGATACATGGGTTTTGTAAGCTTACCAATAACTATTAAACAAATCTCTGCGGACAACAAAACAGAAATTAATATTAGAACAGCGGCAAGCATCATGCTTTCGACTATATCTTCCATGAGCAGGTCTTCCCTGACTGAAGTGATGATAACCCAATTCAGCCCATCTTTATCAATATCCTTGAAATTCATATAGAGGTCTTCTTCATCACTATTAAATAAAAATTCATTTTCCTGAGTTGCTTTATACTTCTCATATGCCTGTACTATAGCATGATTATTAACATCACTTAGATTATTTCTTTTTATATTTCCATCCTGCAAATAAACAAAATTACCTATATCCATAGAATTAGCAACTAATTCTCCCGTATTTTTTTCCACTATCAGGGCATATCCCCTTATATCTTTAACTATGTCCTTAAGGAAAGAATCAATATCCGACAGAATAATATGCGCACCCAGAACGCCTTGGTTCTTCCCCTCGTCATCATAAATCGGCCATGCGAATGAAACTGTCAAATCATCTCTCACATAGTGCTTGTATATAGATGAAAAAACAGGTTTTCCCGCTTCAGCGGCTTCTTTATACCAATCGTATGTCCTTGGATCAAATTTTCCGGCTTTTGTCACAAGCTCCCAGGCTGTCAAATCCGGAGTCACCGAATAATACCATAAATTTCCGTCAGTTGATGCATCATTTCTTATAATTTTTATAATGCCATCCTCATTTCTCAGCGCACCGTAATATTCTCCATCCTTAGTGCCATAACTAAAGCTATATACATGACTGCCATGAGTCTCCAACACACCCACAAAAAATTTTTCCCTCTCGTCCTGATTATAAATGTCAACGATCCCATTTTTAATCAATTTTTGGTTGACTTCATTGATATGTTCAGGCATTTCAATAAATGCGTTTATTTGCTCAAATACCTTCGAATTCATTTCATTTGCCATCTTTTTAGTCGTTTCTTTTGATGAATGGATCCAATTGGAAAATACAATATAGCCTGCTATCCCAACCACCAGCAGCATAATGACCATGCAGACTATAATAATAATATTTCTTATTGAAATGTTTCCAAGATATTTTTTACCAACCATTTTCTATTATCCTTTCACATAAGACAGCTTCCTTAACGTCACAAACTATTAAAGTAAGCTTTTGCAAAATTGCAAAAGTCTCCTCAATTTTCAATTCTTAATTCTCACTCTTTATTTGAAGAAATTAAATATATTCCACATAAGATTTATACCATAATATATACCCTTCAAATCATAAAATCAGTGGGGACGGAGCAATTTTGTCACATTCCAAGAAATGTGACAAAATTGCTCCGTCCCCTATATACTATATAGAGGTGATAAATAAAAAATGTGGATGCAACAATTCAGAATACCCTCTGCGCCCTGCGGTCATAGAGCTTTTTATGCTCAGAGACCAAGTGAAATCATCCCTATGGCAGCTGCCGAAATACAAGGAGGTCCGATGGCACCTAATTTGAGAGGCACTGTAACATTCAGAAACATTCCGGGAGGAACCATCGTATGTGCCGATATTTCTGGTCTGCCACCCTACCGACCGGCTCGTAACGGAGAAG
>JAAYPU010000170.1 GCA_012519645.1 Clostridiales bacterium
CTTTCGAATACTATGACTTATTTTCGGAAATAGATTCTGCCATTGATACGGACGATATGTATAAGCTTATTGACTCCGGCGGAAAGATATTGGTTCTCAGGCCGGATGTGACTATACCTATAGCAAGAATGGCCGCAACAAAATATGATTCCATAGATGAAAACCTTAAATTCATGTATTTTACATCTGTTTTCAGAAGCTCTGATTTTAGGGCAGGGGGAAAAAGAGAGTTTATTCAGGCAGGTATTGAATTTTTAGGAAATACTGAGCCTGACGCTGATGCGGAGGTAATAGCCACGGCCATACAAAGCCTTGAAAAATTAGGGTTTAATAATATTCATATAGATATCGGGCAGACCGATTATTTTAAAGGTATGATGAACGAATTGAATATACCCACCGAGGACAAAAACATTGTCCTGGACCTTATTGAAGATAAAAACATTGCAGATTTAGGCAATAAGCTGGACACATTGAATATAGACAGCAACTATAAGAAGCTGCTTTTAGAGATGCCTTATTTATACGGTAATCTGGAAGAAATAGCCTATAAGGCGAAAGAAAAAGCTTGTAATGATACTATGAAAAAAGCGGTAGACAATCTGTTGGAAATTTATAATATATTAAAATTTTATGGTTATGAAAATTATGTGTTTGCAGACTTAGGACTTATTAATCATCTTGAATATTATTCAGGTATGATATTCAAAGGATATATCGGTAACTTTGGCATGCCCGTTCTAAGCGGCGGAAGATATGACAATCTGTTCAAAAGCTTTGGGAAAGAGCTGGCGGCGACAGGGTTCGGTATGAATATAGATGAAGTATCAGAAGCCATTCATCAATGCAATCTTATGTCTGATTATAAAGTACAAAAAGATTATTTGATTTTATATGATGCAGGGCAAAGACAATGGGCCATTCAACGGAGTATACAGCTTCGTGAACAGGGATTAATAGTGGAAACCCAGAAAATAAACATACCTGTTGACAATATAAAAGAACAATATAAAAATAGCAGTTATAAAAACATAATAGCTGCCGTGGGAGATCAATGTATTAATATAACCATATAAAAGAAGGGGGGATTATTCTATGTTGAATATAGCACTTGGAAAGGGCAGATTGGCGGAAATCACATTAAAAAAGCTTAATAATATCGGTATTGATTTTCCAGAATACAGCCCCGAAAGCAGAAAGCTTATTTTTCTGAATGAAGACCGGGATATAAGACTTGTACTTGTTAAAGCCAGTGATGTAGGGATATATGTGGAACGAGGTGCTTGCGACATAGGCATTGAGGGAAAAGATACCCTCATGGAAAATGAACCTAATGTTTATGAAATGATGGATTTAAAGTTTGGGAAATGTAAATTTGCCGTTGCAGCTCCTAAAGATTTTGAAAAAGAAAAAAATAAGAAGATACGTGTAGCCACCAAATACCCTAATGTGGCAAAATCATATTTTGAGAAGAAGGGTGAGCCTATAGAAATTATTAAAATCAATGGCTCGGTGGAGTTAGCACCATTAATGGGTCTTGCGGATGTGATTGTAGATATTGTTGAAACAGGAACTACATTAAAAGAAAACGGATTAATAATCATAGAAGAAATCTCTGACGTAAGTGCGCGTCTTATCGTAAATAAAGCAAGCTTAAAAACAAAACGGGATGAAATTGCTAAGATTATGGATGCATTAAATGCTAATATATAAAGGAGACTTACTATGAAGGTTATAAGAATTAAAAAAGGTTCAGAAGAATCTATACTCAATGAATTGACCAATAGAACAGAGGAAGATTTGTCAGAGATCGATGTTACAGTAAAAAAAATCATAAATACAGTGCGTACCGAAGGCGATAAAGGACTGCTACAATTAACAGCAGATATAGAAAAAGTGCAATTAAAATCACTGAAGGTATCAGAAAATGAGATAGAAGAAGCTTTTGGAAAAATAGATAATAAATTTATGGATATATTGAATAAAGCTTCAGAAAATATACGTTCTTTTCACGAAAAGCAAAGTGAAAAGAGCTGGCAGTATGAGAAATCCAATGGCGTCATACTTGGACAGCTTATCAATCCATTAGAAAGTGTTTGCGTATATGTACCCGGAGGAAAAGCGGCTTATCCGTCTTCGGTATTAATGAACGTAATTCCGGCTAAAATTGCCGGTGTAGAAAGGATAGCAATGACTACTCCGCCCGGAAAGGATGGAAAAATCAATCCTTACATATTGGCAGCCGCAAAGGTTGCAGGAGTAGACGAGATATATAAGCTGGGAGGTGCGCAGGCGGTAGCGGCATTGGCATATGGAACGGAAACAATCAAGCCTGTTAAAAAAATAGTAGGGCCAGGCAATATATATGTAGCACGTGCAAAAAAATATGTTTTTGGCTTGGTAGACATTGATATGATAGCAGGACCAAGCGAAATATGTATTATCGCTGATGAAAGTGCAGATGCATCTTACGTAGCCGCAGATTTTTTATCACAGGCAGAGCATGATGAAATGGCCGCATCTATACTTGTGACAACATCCGAAGCTTTTGCGCAGCAGTCTATTCAGGAAGTGGAATCCCAATTAGCTAAGCTTTCGCGTGTAGATATCGCACAAAAAGCCATTGAAAACAACGGTATGGTTATATTGACGGAGGATATGGATTCTGCTTTTAAAGTTTCCAATATCATTGCGCCTGAGCATTTGGAGCTTATGCTGGAAAAACCTATGGAATATGTAAACAAAGTAAAAAATGCAGGTGCGGTATTTTTAGGCAAATATGCTCCTGAGCCTTTAGGCGACTATATGGCAGGGCCAAATCATACCTTGCCGACAGGAGGAACAGCGGCTTTTGCATCCCCCTTAGGAGTGTATGATTTCATTAAACGTTCCAGCTTGATATACTATACGGAGGATGCATTAAGAGCAGAAAAAGACTATATTATAGAATTTGCCGAAAAAGAGGGCCTCACAGCTCACGGAAATTCGATAAAAGTCAGGTTTGGAGAAATATAACTGACAACTGAAAACTGAAAACTGAAAGATAAGGAAGAAATTTTGCCGAAGCAAATTTCAACATTAACTCTTAGTTCCTGGTTTTTAGTTCAACTTACACTGCTCCGCAGGAGCATATTCACATTGTTCCGAAGGAGAATAATGATGCTTCCCATCAGTCCTGAGTCCGAAGTCAGGAGTAGATCTAAGGGAACTAAGAACTAAGAACTAATAGATAAGGAGGATTTTGTGTTTTGCAAACACAAAATCTACATCAACTTACTAACCACTAATCACTAATTACTAACCACTTATTCAATCATAAATCATAAATCATAAATCATAAATCTTAAATCGTATTGGGGGGTTTTTCTATGAGAAAAGCAGAGATTACAAGAAAGACAGATGAAACGGACATTTCTTTACTTATGCATTTAGACGGAGACGGAAAATCAGAAATTAATACCGGCATTGGTTTTATGGACCACATGCTGACTCTTTTTTCAAAGCATGGAAAAATGAACATGATTTTAAATTGTAAAGGCGATTTAGAGGTCGATTTTCACCATACCGTTGAAGATATCGGTATTGTCATTGGCAAAGCGCTGGGAAAATGCTTGGAAGATAAGAAGGGAATCAGAAGATATGCATCTGATTTTGTCCCTATGGATGAAACGCTTGTTCAAGCTTCAATAGATATCAGCGGACGTGCGTATCTTGTCTTTAATGCTGATTTTCCAAAAGACAAAGTCGGTGACATGGACACTGAGTTGTTTGAAGAATTCTTCAGGGCACTGGTAAATCATGCAAAGATAACATTGCATGTAAATCTTATGTACGGTAAAAATACGCATCATATCATCGAGGCAATATTTAAATGCATAGGACGTATTATTAAAGAAGCTTCTCAAATAGAAGGAAATGAGATACTTAGTACTAAAGGTTTGATTGATTAACGGAAAGGAAGACATAATATGATAGCCATAATAGATTACGGTGCAGGGAATCTTAAAAGTGTCAGTAAAGCACTTGAAAAGCTGGGATATGATTCTGTAATCACTTCTTCTCCGGAAGAAATCAATGCCGGTAAAGCTATGGTTTTACCCGGTGTAGGCTCTTTCGGCGATTGTATGAATAGCTTGATATCTAAAGGCTTGGATAAATGTATTATTGAAAATGTTCAAAAAGGCAAATATCTGTTAGGTATCTGTCTGGGGCTTCAAATGCTCTATGATAAAAGCTATGAAGACGGC
>JAAYPU010000171.1 GCA_012519645.1 Clostridiales bacterium
AAAATATTAGAAAAGAATAAAAGCAAGGAAAAAGAACTTTCTCTGTCTCCTGGCATCTTGACTGATGATCCTGATTTGGTGTTAACCAATCCTGATATAGATATTATTATTGAAGTTTTAGGCGGTATACACCCTGCATATGAATTTATAAAAAAAGCCCTAGAAAACAAAAAGCACGTCGTAACTGCTAACAAAGCCTTAATTGCAACACACGGTAAAGAGCTATTGAAAATAGCAAATGAAAATCAAGTGGCTCTTAGATACGAAGCAAGTGTAGGCGGTGGTATCCCCATTATTAATACTCTTTCAAATGCTTTGAATGCAAATGAATTTGAAGAAATAGTAGGAATAGTAAACGGAACGACAAACTATATATTGACCCAAATGACAGATTACGGTTTTGATTATAGTGAGGTCTTGAAAATTGCACAAGAAAAAGGATTTGCAGAAGCAGACCCTACTTCTGATGTTGAGGGCGAAGATGCTGCTTACAAATTATCCATTCTGATGACAACGATTTTCGGCGTTGAAGTTGATCCTATGGATATTCCCAGAGAGGGTATAACTAAAATTTCGAAAGACGACATTGAGTATGCTTCACAATTTGGTTATAAAATCAAACTGCTGGCTACTGCAAGAAAACTGAAGGACAAGCTTGTTTACCATGTGCATCCTACTCTTATTCCGAAAAATCATCCGCTTGCTTCTGTCAGCAATGAGTTTAACGCCCTGTTTATAAAAGGAAACGCCGTCGGAGAGCTTATGCTATATGGCAAAGGTGCCGGTTCCTTGCCGACAGGAAGCGCAATTATCGGAGATGTAATAGAAATCGCTAAAATAATAGGAACTGATTTCAACCCATGCATCTCAATACCAGAAAAAAATCAGAATTTACAATTATCCGGCGAAGATTCAAGCAAATACTACATACATTTCAGATTAGAAGACAAACCCGGGGCATTGGGTACTATAACAACAGCATTTGGAGAAAATGGAATCAGTATCGAAACCATCATGCAAAAATCCAGAGGAGAACAGTATGTTCCGGTTATATTTATACTTCATGAATGCACACGTCAACAGTTAGATAAAACCTTAAACCAAATTGTAAATTATGATGCAGTGAAAGAAATCAGGAGCATACTCGGAGTGAGACAAAACTAGAGGTCTCAGGTGAAGGAAGTCATGTCCGGGGACGGACATAGATAAAAGTTACTCAAAATTAATAGAAGGGGAAATATGAAATGAGTATATATGAAAAATGGCAGGAAATCATTTCAAACCAATCAGAAGAAACCTTTCCTGCTTTTTGGGAAAAATACAGCGAAACCGAAAAGAGAATTTACACAGATATTCTTTCCAATTACAAAGAGCCTTTCTCAGGTATATTTAATTCTTTGACAGAGAAATATGAGACTACACCTGAATTATTTATGGGATTTTTCGACGGAATAAATTCCAGCTTAACTAAAGAGCTTGATTTAAATAAAATTGACGAAAACTCAGAAATAAAATTAGAAATCAACTTTGAAACACTCTATTACAATATGCTGGAAGCAAAAGCTGATTATTTATACACCCTGCCTCAATGGAATCAAATCCTAAGTAATGATAAAATAAAAGAAATCACTAAGGCTCAGCGGCTTTCAAAAACTGTTATTAAGGAACAAAAAGTCGGAAGAAATGATGCATGCCCTTGCGGCAGTGGTAAAAAATATAAGAAATGCTGTGGAGCCGGCAGCTAATTAAAAATCAATTTATTTGGGAAGGACTTCTTTGCGGTCCTTCCTTTATTATATTTCTTAATAATGATATTTCTATTATACAATTTAAAAATTTAATATCTTTTATAATACAAATTAAAAAAATCTTGATATTTCTATCAAGATTTTTATTTACAGGCTTCATGACTTTCAGTTGTTATACCTCTCGGGACAGCAGGTCATCATAAGTCTCTCTTCTCATAACAAGCCTGTCTCGCCCATCCTCAACCATTACAATGGCAGGTCTT
>JAAYPU010000172.1 GCA_012519645.1 Clostridiales bacterium
GATTAAAAAGCATCTCGTTTAAAGGACTTACAACAACATGTACCTTTTCAATGCTTTCAAATGAGATATTATTTTCTTTCATAATATGTATTATCATGTCAATATATGGATGAGTTCCTCGGCAGCTGGGCCAAGGCTTGAAGCTTATTTTTGCGGATTCGTATATTTCTGATAACCCTTCGGTAATTCTTTCCGGAGTATAATCACCATGTCCGTAAGCATGATAGTAGCCTAACTTTCCTTCCAAGGGCATGTCGAATCGTGCCTTAAGCCCTTTTTGAGCCAACAGGCAGGATAATACTGCCGATTTTGCCGCAAAACTATCTCTAACGGACCTTATAACTGATTGGGAACTATTTACAAGCTCTCCGCTGCATGTAACCTGATTCATTGTTAAGGTAAAAGCATCCAGCATTTGATCTTCTGTCAATTTCATTATTTTTCCGACTGCTAAAACGGCTCCCATAGCACCGTGTATTGGCGGCATATACCATCCTTTTTTAAGGGCATCTTCATTCATGGCTAAAGCAAGACGTATAGCTATATCGCTTCCTAAAACCATTGCAGCAAGAAATTCTTTGCCACTGACTCCGCCTATCATATCAGCAACCGTCAGAGCAGCTGCTGTAGATACTGCATTGGAGTGCATAGTAGATGCATCATGTGCATCTTCAAAATCCATAGCATGTGCCATGGCACCATTGGCTAAGGCTGCCATAAGCGGAATGGATTTAAACCCGCTGCCTAATACGATACAACCGTTTTCCGTTTCTGAATCTTTAGCAAGTGAAATAAATTCATTACATCCTTCACCTAAGGAAGACGCTGCCAGGGATACAGCAATCGCATCAATAAGTGCTTTCTTTTGAACTTGAATAACATCTTGCGGGATTTTTTCATAATCCGTACTCATTACATGTTGAATGATTTCTTTTGAGATACACATAGAGCTATACCTTTCCCACTTTATTAATGATGTTTATCTGTTAACAAACTTATGAGAAATAGGTATAAGCTATTCTCTCGTAAGATTGTGAATTATATAAAAATTCAGAATTTAATATTGGGCAATTTAACGTTTTAGCACTACTATGTAAATATGGCTATAATTATAGTACATATTTAAGATATCAAGATTTCTTTGCATAAGTTCGCCTACAATTTGTTTCACAAATAGGGCGAGCTAAGAATCGCAATCTATTTAGAAAAGTAAAATTTGGGTCTAACTATCCGGTCACAATTTGGTCATCCAAATCACTATTAATGCAGAATTGAAATACTAAAATCATATATTTATTAATTAGCATTTTTTATTTTATTAGAATAACTGAACAACGTTCAGTTTAACATTTTAATGTTCAAAAGTCAATACTCCTTTGTGATGTTATGCCTTTGTTTATTTATATTCAGACTGAAAAAACAAAGGCTTGCAGAGTATATTTTATAATATAATTATACTTCACAATTACGATATTTTAAACTGTAAAATTCAAACAAAAAACCCCTCTTCATCGAGGGGTTTCCGGTTGGTTAAGATTTATGATTTAAGGTTTAAGATTGAATCGAATTTCATAGGTTAGATATAATTTTACTTTTGCAACGCTTGCAAAAGTTACATTAACTCTTAATTCTTAATTCTTAATTCTTAATTCTTAAACTGAGGAAATTTCAATTATGAAATTTCCTCAGTTATTAGTTAGTATGCCTTTTGAAACTATTTCCATATATTTTCTCATCATAACACGCAAATCATAGCTGCCGTTATGTAGACACCAATTATACACAAGACCTCTTGCACTGACAAGCAACGTATCCATGATAAACTCAGCATCAAAAGATTTCGTGATTTCACCTGCCATTTGTCCACGCTCAATAATCTGAAGCAGCTTAGAATACATAGGCTTTTTTATATATTTTCTGCTTCCTAAATGTGTATTTCTATAGGCAATTATTTTCCCAGAAAAACCGCAGCCACTTCTTTCATTGCATATAGCGTATAAGTCGAAAAAATCTAACAGGTAGTCGAAATAAGTTTGATCGGAACCTTTTTCCTGCAGCTGGTTTTCAAAAACCTCATCAAATTGATTGCTGATTTCCAACATCAAATCTATCTTTGAAGGAAAGTAATAGTAAAAGGTTCCTATAGAAACACTGCTCTTAGAACAGATATCATGAACAGATACATTGTCATAACCTCTGTTCTCGAAAAGATTCATTGCTGTATTATAAATTTTTGCCTTTGTTCTATCAGATTTTTTATGGACTTTATTCGCCGGCATAACACTTCTCCTTATTACCTACTTAAACATCATATTAAACGCATCAGTGTAAGTTTGTCAAGAAGTTATCAAAAAATCTCATAGAGATTTATATCGCCTCAGTTTTTACATGTTCAATAACATCTAAAATTTTCTTAGAAAAGAGCTCTTCCTCACCATCGCAGATAATACCCAGCTTTTTCAAAAACGAACATTGCTTTTCTTTTACTCCTGCAAGATAGAGTTTCTGTCCATTTTCCTCTAATAAAAGCTTGATGTTCCTGAGAGCAATAGCGCCCGAAGAATCAATAACGGGTGCATTTTGAAGATTTAATATTATAGCATCTGCTTCTTCAGCTTCCATTTCCAGTTAGGATACAATGGCATTTGCAACACCGAAAAATAATGGTCCTTCTATGGTATAGGAAACAACATTCTTGTTTATTTCATTGCAATCAATATCATATTTTTTCAGATATACGTTTGCCATCTCCATAACAAAGAAAATCATGGATATTAACGTTCCAAGCAGGACTGCAATGGTAAGGTCTGTCACTACGGTAAAAACAGTTGTTGCTATAACCGTGATTCCTGCATGCTTTGATGCAAAGGCTATTTCTTTTGTAGCATTGTATTCAACCATTTTTATTGCAGTACCCATAAGTATACCGCCTAATACTGCCAAAGGAACCGGAGATGCAAGATAACTGAATTTTAATGTAATAGCAAGTAAAATCAGTCCGTGAAGAACACCGGATAATCTTGTTCTGCCGCCTGCATTTACGTTAACTGCCGAACGAACAATAGCACCCGTACCAATCAATGCTCCAAATAATGATGCGATCGTATTCCCAATCCCTTGTCCGATCAGTTCCCTGTTTGAATGGTGCTTTGTGCCTGCCATTTCGTCGACTACCAAGGAAGCCAGCAATGATTCGATACATCCAAGTAAAGCAAGAGTTATCCCTGCCTTCAATATAATAAATAATTCATTAAAATGAAACTCAGGAAACATAAAAGATGGAAGCCCTTCCGGTATTTCACCCACTACCGAAGAAGTAGGGAGATAGAAAATACTCAATACGGTACCGACAATTAAAGCAACTAACGAAGCCGGCAGTTTTTTTGTGATGAACGGGAATACCAGCATAATTAAAATAGTAATAGTACCTAAAATAGGACTTGTCTTAAAATAAGATATCATTTTATAAAAAATCAATATCCCTATGCCGTTAGTAAAACCTATTATAACCGGCCTTGGGATCAAATAAATATAATGCCCTAATCTTAATATCCCAAACAAAATTTGCAAAATACCCGCTACAAACATCGCAGCAAACAACCCTTGGATACCTATTTTTTCATACACTTCTATAAGCACCACAGTCATTGCTCCGGTTGGTCCATTTATCTGTGCGGGTGTACCACCGAAAATAGTAGAAAGAATGCCTGTGAAAATTGCCGAATACAAACCGGCCTTAGCTCCTGCTCCCGATGCAACACCAAAAGCCAAGGCAAGCGGCAATGCCACGATAGATACTGTTAAACCTCCTAAAATGTCGCCCTTTAAGTTCTTTATGTCATATTTGAACAATTTTATAAAACCTCCTAAAAAATTAAACATCAAATAATTTTATCATTCCGACAAAAAAATTTAAACATAAAATTTAAAAAAATGTAGAATTATGAACATTCTTCTTTATATTTCATTGAGTACTCATATATTTCTTCTGACACATATACTGTATAAGCTGAAAAGTTATATTTAACAATACGGAGTGATAATAATGTCGTGTATAAAAATCGACCCTGATCGGTTGGCGGTTTTCGCTTCTATTTTAAGCTTAGTTGCAGCCTTTCTGGGATATATTTTATCACTGCAAGCCATCAAAAGTGATTCTTCTGAAGAGATAGTCATTCTTAATAAAAGAATAAATCAACTTGAAACGGAACTGGAAAAACTAATAACTAAGAATTAAAAGTAATGGCTGAAATTTGTTATGCAGATTTTTGCATTTATCTCCCATATAAAAGTTGATTTATGAAAGATAAAAATTAAGGAATAAATTACTTTTGACATGGAAGGCTTAAGCAGTTAAAATGAGAAGGTATGAAATCAGAAAGGAAAGTTATAATGAGCGTATTAACTGTTGAAAATGTTTCCCATGGCTTCGGCGGCAGAAAAATTCTTGAAAATGCTTCATTTCGCCTTTTAAAAGGAGAGCATGTGGGACTTATCGGCGCAAACGGAGAAGGTAAAACTACCTTTTTAAATATTATTACAGGTCAACTGATACCTGATGAAGGTCGAGTAGAGTGGTCTAAACGTGTTACAGTAGGTTATCTGGATCAGCATGCTGCTTTAACAAAAGGAAAAACTATCAGAGACGTGCTCAGAGAAGCCTTCAAGCATATGTTCGATTTGGAAGCAGAAATGCTGTTGCTTTATGAAAAAATGGGAGATGCATCTCCTGATGAATTGGAAGTAATGATGGAGGATGTAGGAGAAATTCAGACCTTTTTAGAACATAGCGGGTTCTATACCCTAGATGCAAAAATAGAAGAAGTATCAAATGGTTTAGGATTAGGAGATATAGGTCTTAACAGGGATGTTTCCGATCTGAGCGGCGGACAAAGAACAAAAGTATTGCTTACCAAGCTGCTGCTTCAGAGCCCGACAATTTTGATTTTGGATGAACCTACCAATTTCTTAGATTACGAGCATATTGAATGGCTTAAAAGATATTTGCAGGAATACGAAGACAGCTTTATATTGATATCTCATGATATTCCTTTTTTGAATGATGTCGTCAATGTAATTTATCACCTGGACAACGCTGAGCTTACACGCTATTCCGGTAATTATCACCAGTTCCGGCAAATGTATGCTGTCAAAAAAGAACAGGAAGCTAAAGCTTATGAAAAACAGCAGCAGGAAATTGAGAAAATGGAAGATTTTATTGCCAGAAATAAAGCACGCGTGGCTACACGCGGTATGGCAAACAGTCGTCAGAAGAGATTGGATAAAATCGAAGTTTTGGAAAAGCCAAGAGAGAAGCCAAAACCATCCTTTGAATTTTTAGAAACCAGAACTCCCAGCCGCTTTTTAGTAGAAACTACTGATTTGGTCTTAGGCTATGACGAGCCCCTGACAAAGCCTTTGAACCTTGTCGTAGAACGTGGACAAAAAATTGCTGTGCGCGGCGTTAATGGTCTGGGTAAATCCACACTTTTAAAAACCCTTTTGGGTATTATTCCGCCTGTATCCGGTACTATTACCTTAGGGGATTATCTTGCTCCGGGATATTTCGAGCAAGAATCCAACCGCAATAACACAAAAACAGCCCTTGAAGAAATATGGACAGCCTATCCGTCTATGGAAAACAGAGAAGTTCGTGCAGCTTTAGCACGATGCGGCTTGACGAACGAACATATAACCAGTCAAATGATGGTACTAAGCGGGGGAGAGAATGCAAAAGTAAGGCTTTGTCACCTCATGCTCAAAAAAATCAATTGGCTTGTTCTGGACGAGCCTACCAATCATCTTGACCAGGAAGCTAAAGAAGAATTAAGACGTGCACTTATGGAATATAAAGGAACGATCCTGCTGGTATCCCATGAACCATATTTTTATGAAGATTGGATAACAGACGTTTGGAACGTTGAAAACTGGACAACTAAGATAGTATAAACGAGTATAAACGAGAGCAAAGCTCTCGTTTAACTATTTAAGATTTATGATTTAAGTGTATTCTTAAGAAGATGTATTGACAATAAAAAAGTATGGTCATGTTGCACACTTTCCTATAGAATTTAGTTAACCAAAACAAAAATATAAATAGGAAGGTGATACACATGACCAAGGA
>JAAYPU010000173.1 GCA_012519645.1 Clostridiales bacterium
ACCTCCTTAGTCTTTCACAAACTAAGGGTAACTTTTATTTGAGGTGCTGACAATGGCTCCTATTTTTGCCATCATCCGCTATGCACTTTTGGAGACCTTTTTCTGCATTCCTATTTTACCGAAAACAATCGCTGGCTCCAAAAAAGAAATGAATGGGCGGAAAAACAAAAAATTGCTGAGCAAACTAATAAATTATTTACAGATCTCTATAGGTTTTATTTTGAACTTCAGCGGGAATCAGAAACAAAAGAAATAATTGTTGCTAATGGAATTTTGTGCGACAGAAATACGTCAATGATAAAACATCCAGTGCTTACACATCGTGTCAGCCTAGATTATGATCCAGATGAAAACATCATTTACATTTTGGATACTAATATGCCATCTGAATTATATTCGATTTTGTTCCAGTCGTTAGAAGATATTAACTTTAATATAATAAATGCGTTGAATGATGAATTACAGAAAAATGATTATCATCCATTAGATCGCAATGATACACCTAATTTTTTAAAGATATTAATACATCAGCTGTCATATGATAGTGTGTTTTCAACTAATGGCATTCCGAGAAATTGGAGCGAAAGGGCTAGATTGCTTCTTTATTGGGAGCCTTGTTACATTGTCCGAAATCGTATTGACGGCACAGTAAAAGCAATCCAACAAATCATTGAAAATGTGCAGGAAACTGGCGAAATTCCTGCACCAATACGTGATATTGTCTGTGGAGGTACTGTAGAAGTTCCAAGCGATGTTAAAGAAGAAACAATTGACGAGTTATTAGCAGCTACGAGTGGAGAAAGTCAAGATATTTATCTTGCAAAAGAAGCTAATAGAGAGCAACTAGAGATTGCAAAACGAATTGAAATGTATAACGCTGTAGTTGTTCAGGGGCCTCCCGGAACAGGTAAAACACACACTATAGCCAACCTAATTGGCCATTTTTTGGCGCAAGGTAAAAGTATCCTGGTAACCAGCCATACTAAAAAAGCGTTAAATGTGCTTAAAGATAAAGTTCCCGCCGAGCTACAAAATCTCTGTGTTTCTATGCTAGATGAATCCCTTATCGACATGGAAAAATCCGTCGATGGGATTACTGCTTATATGTCCAAAACTACTTCTTTTGAATTAAAACATGAGATGGACAAACTTGCTGCTCAAAGGCGAGAAATTATAAAACAATTAGCTGATATTCGACGTAAGATTTTTTCAATTATAAACTTGGAATGCAGTTGCATTGTTTACAATGGCGAGGAGTTTACTCCAACAAAAGCAGCTAAGTTCGTTATTAATAATGCAGAAGATTTATCATATATCCCCGGAAGAGTTCGGCTTAATTATCCATTACCTTTAACCTTTGAACAACTTTTAGAATTATATCGCAGCAATGGGGAAATTTCTGAAAAAGATGAAGTAGAGTTGTCAATTGGTTTGCCGGATCCAAAACAACTAATGGCTCCGGCAGAATTTGAACATTGCTGGAACAACTTACAATCTGCAAAAATGCGATTAGATAAAACTGCTGCGGATAATAAATGGAAAATTGAAAACATATTAGAAGAACGTAATGTTCACATCCATTTAAAATCTGGAAGCTTTACAATTATATACCCTCAATATGCCGATATTGTTGCCTTGAAAGAATATGTAAGTTCTTTTGATAAAATTGAGAATTGGATGAAAGTGGCAGCTGTAGAGGGCAAAACTGGCGGGGCTTTCCGGCAGCGCTGGATTACGCTTATTTCGGAAATTAATAAGCTTTGTGAATTGTCAGAATTAGTTTTATCCGAACAATTTGGGCTGGATATTAAGTTTTCCAATATAGAGAGTATTTCTCAATTAAAAAAGCCCTTTGAAGCCATAAAAAAGATTTTTAGAGAAAAAGGAAAAGTTAGTAAACTTACTTTGTTAATGCATAAAGAATATGAGAATGCTTTGCGTTCGGTAACAATTAATGGGAATATGGTACAATCCGCAAAGGATTGCGATTTGGTCCTTCATTTCATCGAATTAACCGAAATGCGCAATAAATGTTCTGCTTACTGGAGTGAGCTTATAGGTATCCATAATACTTTGCAGTTTTTTGAATTAGATCAGCGTAATCCAGAACTAGTTGCAAAAAAATGGATACCGTATATAAATCGGTACCTTAAGTGGTACGATACAGAGTATCAAGAATTGCTTAGCAAATTGGCCGCAGTCGGTTTTCCGGAAAATATAATTTTCAATATTAATATAACGGACTCTGATTTGGTAGCCACGGACAAAATACTTTTTTCTGTAGAAAATCTTATACCGAAATTATGCGATGCCTGTTTTGAAATTCTTACTATTGAAAAACATAGCAATGATATCAATACTTTAAAAGATATAGTGATGTCCGGGCAGCGAGGGCATAGCCACGTTTGCGTTTCACTTTATGAGGCAATATCTAATGGGGATATTCAAAAATATGCTGATGCTTACTCAGAGTTAGAAAGAATTTATTCTAAATACACTATTCTGAATAAACGCAAAGAATTACTCAAAATTCTTGCTCCGATTGCGCCGGACTGGGCAGATGCGATCGAAAATAGGCTAGGTATACATGGCATGTCTACGGTGCCAAGCAATATTGAAGACGCTTGGAAGTGGAAGCAGCTTAATGCAATAGTTGCAGATATCACGTCGCAACCGTACAGTGAGCTGCAAGCTGAAAGTCTTCGTTTAAGCAAAGAATACAGACGAGTAACCGCTCTATTTGCCGAAAAGAGCGGATGGTATCATCTGCTTAAAAAAACTGAAAGTAATATAGATATGAGACAAGCGCTTCAAGGCTGGAAACTAACTGTTCAACGGATTGGTAAGGGAACAGGAAAACGAGCGCCTGCTCTTAAAGCCAGAGCTCGTGAATACATGGCGAAATGTCAACACGCCGTTCCTTGTTGGATTATGCCAATCAACCGTGCTCTTGAAGTTTTAAATCCAAAACAGAACAGATTTGATATCGTTATCATTGATGAAGCTAGCCAAGCCGATATATCTTCTCTTGCTATATTGTATATGGGTAAAAAGCTAATTATCGTGGGAGATGACAAACAGGTTAGCCCCATGGCCATAGGGATTGAAGTTGATAAAGTGACTGCACTGCAACAGATATACATTAAAGATAAGATAAAAATTTATGATTTATTTAATGAAAAAACATCAATTTATGATATTGCCGCTACTACATTTCAACCGTTAATGCTACGGGAACATTTCCGCAGTGTCCCAGAAATTATCGGATTCAGCAATCAATTATCGTATAACAACAAAATCAAAGCATTGCGGGATGCCAGCAGTAGCAATCTTCTTCCTGCTGTCGTAAACTTTCGTGTTGCAGATGGTCAAAGAATTGGAAAGAGCAATCCCAAAGAAGCACAGGCAATTGTCGCTTTGCTTAGAGCGTGCCTTGAACAACCAGAGTATTCTGGGAAATCTTTTGGAATAATTTCCCTGCTTGGCGATGAGCAGGCTAAAGTAATCCAAAGACTCATGGAGGAGAAAATACCTCCTAAAGAAATGATTTCGAGAAGAATACTTTGCGGCAACGCTGCAAACTTCCAAGGTGATGAACGTGATGTTATATTTCTAAGCATAGTTGATAGCGGCGATGGGACGGGCCCACTTCGCATGCTGGGGTTTGGACCTGATGAAGCATACCGAAAGCGGTATAACGTTGCTGCAAGTCGTGCGAGGGACCAGCTTTGGGTCGTTTATTCCCTAGACCCGTTTACTGAACTTCAACCTGGTGACTTGCGCAAAAAATTGATAGATTATGCAATTAATCCTCAAGCTTCGGAAATTGCTCATAAGGTTATCGATAATAAAGCAGAATCGCCTTTTGAGTCAGATATTGCAAAGGCTTTATATGACAGAGGTTACCACATTGAACAACAACGGCAAGTAGGCTCTTACCGACTTGACATTGTGGTTATATGTGGTAATAAGGCAGTGGCAATAGAATGTGATGGCGAGCGTTGGCACAGCGGTGAAGCAAAAATTCGTGAAGATATGGAGCGCCAGACAATTTTGGAACGTCTGGGATGGAGATTTATTCGGATTCGTGGAAGTGAATACTATCGGTATCCGGATGAGACGATAGATCGAGTGATAAAGGAACTTGACGCATTGGGAATTAAACCTGAAGATAATCAGGACTTCCAAGTGGAAGCCCATACAAGGGATACCGAATTGCTTAGCCGTGTCAAAGTTCGTGCTAATGCTATCCTCCGAGATGAAAGTGACGAGGAACCAATCCTAGATTTTAATACTATTGCTGCTGCATTGAACTCAAGTAATGAAGAAACATGTCTCGATACTTACCAGCAATTAGAAATTTCATAATCCTATTACATGGCCTTTATCCTCCGCTGTGGTGCATATTAAGAAGAAAAAAATAGTAGCAATGGGCTTGCTAGTCCATATGCTACTATTATACCTGTGTTATACTTGATGAATCGCAACCCATATTACATCCCACTTGTTTCAAGGAAAAGCGAGCCTGCCAATTGCACCCTCGCTTTTTTAATTACACCATATGAAGTTGTTGCCATAGACTTACATCTGTGTCACCGCCGGAGTAAAATGACCTAAAATCGCCGGTAGAAATTGACCCATGAGAATAGAGAGGTTACCCTCGAGACAAAGCGTCTTGGAGGTACCGAAATGCTAAGGAGTGGGACAATTATGA
>JAAYPU010000174.1 GCA_012519645.1 Clostridiales bacterium
CACCCTGATGTTTTATCAGGGTGCTTTATTATTTCAGTCGATATGATGGCCTTCGGCAGCCTCTGAATCTGCCTTGGTTCTGTGAATTGTTCCGTGTGGATGCTGCGGCGGTGCATAAATTGAATAAAGCTTAAGGGGCTTGGTGCCGGTATTTAATAAATTGTGCCATGTGCCGGCAGGGATGATAAAAGCATAATCATCATTTACCCTTACCTGAAAATCCAGTCTGTCTCTTCTGTCTCCCATTTGAACAAGTCCTTGACCTTCTTCAACCCGAATAAATTGGTCAATATCGGGATGCATTTCCAAACCTATATCTTCGCCGGCATTGATACTCATTAAAGTCAGCTGCAAGTGGTTTCCTGTCCATAATGCCGTACGGAAATTTGAATTCTGCTTTGAAGCATCTTCTATATCAACAACAAATGGTGCAGGCCCATAATCCTTTAATGGAATTCTTTGCTTTGGAAGGCTTGGATAATACATGGATGTGTTAAACCGGCAAGGATAGGGATACGGTTTATAGAAATTGTACATAAGCTCATTCCTTTCGTAAGCAGCTAATTACTTATATGATTTATGCAAATAAAATGTTCCCCTATGTCAATTATGATATTTTTTCAGTTAAATCGTTTGCAACAAAACCTTGGTGTTAAATATATTAAAATGTTGTATAATACTAATTGGTTGTTTAATCCTTCAGCAAAATAAGGAGGTTATTTTTGTGTCAAATGTGCTTAATTTAGAGGATTATTTTAATAGAATCAGTTATACAGGAAGAACAGACGTATCATATGAGACATTATATGAATTACATTTAGCACATGCGTTGAATGTGCCATTTGAAAATTTAGACATTCATAATAATAAACCAATTACTCTTGATATAGAATCTTTGTTTGAAAAGATCATTGAAAACAAAAGAGGAGGTTACTGTTATGAAATGAACAGCTTGTTTTCTTTTGTTTTAAAAAAATTGGGATTTCAGGTGACAGACTTGCTGGCAAGGATGACGAAGGACGGTGTTAATTATGGCGGTAAGTCACACCAAATCATTATAGTGGAATTGGATGGCAGAAAATATCTGGCTGATGTAGGCTGCGGAGTAAATGGCATTGTAGCTCCTTTATTATTGGAGGAAGGGACGGAACAGCAACAGTTTAGCTATAAATATAGAATAAAAACAGATGAAGAGTATGGATATGTTCTTCAATTTAAAATTGGCAATGACGAGTATAAATCTTTATATAGTTTTATACCGGACCAGCGATGTTATCCAATGGATTTTATAATGGCTAATCATTTTTCATCGACCTATCCAAGTTCTCTATACGCGACTAAAAAGTTTTGCACTATTCCAACAAAAGAAGGAAGAATCACATTGACTGATGAGCATCTTAAGATATTGAACAATGGAAAACTAACTGAAACAAAAGTGGAAAGTGATGAGGAATTTAATAAGCTGCTAAAAAAATATTTTCCGATGCTGGCACAATGAGAAAATTTTATGAATTATCTTTCCTCAAATTAAGAATTAAGAATTAATAGTCAAGGAAATTTTATGCATAGTATTTCAAAAGCAAACCTTAAAAAGTAAATAGATTTTGGCAAGAAAACATCTGAAAAACAAAATCAGGGTGTTTTTTTGTTTAGGAAGGAAAAATAACGGTATATAAAGAATAAATAAGTTGATTTATTTTAAAGGAGGTCCTGACATGAAAAAAATATTAATTCCTATTGATGGTTCGGAATGCTCTTATAGAGCTATGCAAAAAGGAAAAGAAATTGCTGAGGCCTTTGACAGTGATATAGTATTACTTAATGTAAATGCTTGGGTACCTTTTATTGACGAAATAAATGTTGAGAATATTGCTCAGATGGCTGAAAAATCGCGTGAAGAATCTGAAGAACTTTTAATTGAAGCAAAAAAATATTTTAAAGACAGAAAGGATAGCGTAACAGTTAAAACAATAGATACAGTATCGCTTACCGGTGAAGTAGGCAAAACTATTGTGCAATTCGCTGAAGAAAATGGCATCGACTTAATAGTGATTGGACATCGCGGACGTTCCGGGTTAGACAGGCTGATAATGGGAAGTGTAACTATGAAAGTACTGAATTATGTGGACGTTCCTGTATTGGTCGTTAAATAAAAGAAAAAATAATCAAAATAATTTTAAAACATCCCGATTGTTTTCGGGATGTTTTTTAAATAAAATAATAACAAATATTTATATTTTAATAGCAGAGAACATTAATATTCTTGTTTATGTGTTTATGAAACTTCTGCAGATGATATAATATGATATTATTAAAATTTCATTGGTAGAAAGGAATATTCTTTTGTGGAAAAAAAATTTAATTTATCTAAATTTAAGATTGGATTAAGAACGATAAAAACAGCAGTCGCAGTGTTTTTATGCCTTATATTGCAGCTGCTGCTGCCTATGAGTATGCATGATGCGTTTTATGCGTGCATTGCGGCAGTCGTTGTTATGCGTGAGACGGCAAAAGAATCATTAACATCCGGAACAAATAGATTTTTAGGAACTCTGATAGGAGGGTTCATAGGTTTTTTATTGATCAATATAAGAACAGGGATTCCTTATTACAATGAATGGCTGTATATTTTGCTTGTACCTCTTGGAGTTTTAGTATGCATATACACTTGTGTCCACTTAAAAAGGGAAGATACTGTAGTGATTTGCAGTGTTGTATTTATAGGGATTGCCATGGATCCGACCTTGAATCCTAAACACACTTTGTCCTATGTCTTTTATAGGGTAGTATTAACTTCTTTAGGCATTGTAATAGCAACATTAATCAATAAATATTTTTTCCCATATAGCGGTGCCGGCGAAATTGAAGGAGAACAGGAAGATAAGCAGGAAGACAGAAGCAAATAATAGCAAAAACATGACCTCCTAAATACAATAAAGTAGAAGTTTTTTATCTGCTGATAAGATAGGAGGAAAAAAGTTGAGAATTTTAAGATTAGGGTCCAGAGGGACCGACGTCATGGAAATTCAAGGACTGCTGGCGAGAATTGGCTATAAGCCCGGCCCCATAGATGGTATTTTCGGGGAACAAACCCGGCAGGCTGTTATTGATTTTCAGAGGAATAATGGTTTGACACCGGACGGGGTTATTGGTCCTGCAACCTATAGAATATTAAATCCGCTTCTTTTAGGCTATGATACTTATGTTGTTCAGCCGGGAGATACACTATGGAGAATAGCTCAAAAATATTATACAACTGTGTCGCGAATTATGACAGCAAATCCGGGGATCGATCCATATAGGCTGAGAATAGGTCAAAGATTGACAGTGCCCTTTGGTATTGATGTTGTCGACACCAATATCGCATATAATTATGAGGTGTTAGAGAGAGATATTGCCGGACTAAAGGCGAGATATCCATTTATAGAAACCGGATCGGCAGGGCAAAGTGTATTGGGGAGAAATCTTTATTATCTGAAATTAGGCAACGGGCCGAATAAAGTATTTTATAACGGTGGGATTCACTCGCTGGAATGGCTGCCTGTTCCCGTATTAATGAAATGGATAGAAAACTTTTCTTCAGCCTATGCAGTGAGCAGAAACATCAGAGGATATGATGTAAGGTCTATATGGGATCAAAGCACCATATACATTATACCTATGGTAAATCCCGATGGTATAGATATTGTACTTAATGGACCACAGCCGGATAACCCTTACTATAACCAATTATTGGAGTGGAACGATACCGGAAGACCTTTCTCGCAGGTGTGGAATGCCAATACTCGAGGCGTGGACTTAAATCATAACTACGATGCCCTTTGGTATGAATACCAACAATTAGCAGAGGAATTAGGATATGGTCAACCGGGGCCTACAAGATATCCCGGACCAAGCCCTGAGTCAGAACCTGAAACTCAAGCCATAGTAAAATTTATAAGAGAGCATGACTTTAGACTGATAATTGCATATCACAGCCAAGGGCAGGTTATATACTGGAATTTTCAAAACTTAGCACCGCCGGTTGCGAGGACAATAGGAGAAATGTTTTCAAATGTCAGTGGGTATGCATTAGATGAAACTACGGGTACAGCAGCATACTCAGGTATGAAGGACTGGTTTATACAAGAATACAGAAGGCCCGGATATACCATAGAAACCGGATTAGGTGTCAATCCGCTGCCTATTTCACAAATACCGCAGATATATGATGAGAATGAAGAGCTGCTTTTGCTGGCTGCAGTAGTATAAATAAAAAACTGTTCTTGGAAAAAAGAACAGTTTTTTTAAGAAACTATAATCCGATTTCTGCTGCGGCCGTACGCATACCAAGTATACATTTGTTGATAACGTCATCCAGCTCCATATTAAGGTTTTGGCAGCCTTGCAGAATAACATTGCGATTGACACCTGCTGCAAAAGCCTTGTCCTTAAATTTCTTTTTTACGCTTTTAACTTCGATATCCATGACAGATTTGGAAGGACGCATAAGTGCTGCGGCTCCAATGAGACCTGTCAATTCGTCTATTGCATATAGAACCTTTTCCATGTAAAGTTTTGGCTCTGCATCTACAACAAGTCCATGTCCATGGCTTATGACGGAATATATAAAAGCATCATCATAGCCTGCTTCTTTTAATAATTCAGGTGCTTTTTTACAATGCTCTTCAGGATACATTTCATAATCGATATCATGCAATAGGCCGACGGCACCCCAATATTCTGCATCTTCTCCTGCTTCTTCAGCAAAATAACGCATAACGGCTTCTACTGCTATCCCATGGCGTATCAGAGCGTCACTTTTATTATACTGTTTTAAAACAGACATTGCTTTTTCTCTCATTCTAGAACCTTCTTTCTCAATATTAATTTTTGATGGACTTCAATTTCCTCATTTATTCCCATCCCTTGCAGACATCGACCCATGAAGAATAATTTGAATATTTTTCGAGTTCTTCGATGGTTAATTCAATGGCGCTGTTACTGCTTCCGCAAGCAGGAAACACTGTGCTAAATCTTTTCAATGATTTGTCAAGGTACACAGTAACACCTTCATTGATTCCAAAAGGGCAGATACCGCCGATAGCATGTCCTGTCAGCTCTATGGCTTCATCAGGGCTAAGCATTTTAGCTTTTGTTAAAAATTGAGCCTTGTATTTAGAATTATCAATTTTTGCATCCCCGGCAGCCACCACTAATATAGCCTTACCATCCACCATGAAGGATAATGATTTAGCAATTCTTTCAGGCTCACAGCCGACGGCCTGTGCCGCTAATTCGACAGTAGCACTTGAAACATTAAATTCGAGTATTCTATCTGTCATATCCCATTGTTTAAAATATTCTCGTACTTTTTCTATTGCCATGATAATTCCTCCATAAGATTTAATTAATAATTAATAATGAATAATTATTGTGAGGAAATTTTTATAAATTAAATTTCTTCGATTAGAGATCCTCATTTAATAATTATACGAAATAAATTAAAAATCTTCAAATTTTCCTCTGAACTAAAAAATTTTATTTTATTTTAAAAAAAGAATTCAGCGGTGCTATATTTAGCACAATTAATAAAGCTAATGTGCTATAATAAATTTTATCAATAATTGTCGGATGCTTACATTTTTTATATCAATTCAAAGATTTTTTGTAAAGAAAATAGCCAAAAATCATAATTGTATGAGGAGAAGGATCATGCAGGCTAAAATACTGATTATTGATAGTTCAAAAAAAGAATCTATACTTATTAAAAACATTTTATGTGATCCTAATGTGTTAACAGCTCATAACTCTTCAGAGGCTATGAAGGAAATAGAAAAGAATGAGGATATTGATTTTATCCTTATTGATTTAGATATGCCTCAAAAAGAAGGTTTTCGAATCCTCGAAGCAATTAAATCCAATGATAAATACTGTGATCTTCGCATCATTACGCTAAGCAGCTTTGGTGAATTAGATAGCGAAATAATGGGTTTAAGGCTGGGCGCCATAGATAGTGTAACAAAACCCATTGACCAAAAGCTTTTGCGTATGACAATAGATATGCACCTGAAGTTTAAAAGCATAAATTCTTTAACAGAATTCAGCAAAGAGATCATGGATTTGTTTAGCGGAAGAAAAGCCGCCGAATTGATTGCAATCAACGATAGTATGAAGAAAAGTGAATTGCTCTTCAGAGGTATATTCAATCAGGCTCCAATCGGTATAGCAATAGTTCGTGAAAATGATGTTTTAACTGTCAATCCAATGTATGAAAAAATACTGGGCAGAACACAGGAAGAATTATCAAAAATTAACTGGCAAAATATCACTCATCCGGAGGATTTGGAGGAAGATGTAAAGTACTTTGAAAAATTCAAAGACAGAGAAATTGACAGCTATGATATGGAAAAAAGATATTTACGGCCGGATGGTTCTTATGTTTGGGTGCATATGTTTATTAAAAGAATAAGCTGGAGTAATATATCCGATAACAGTCACTTGTGCCTTTTACAGGATATCAGCAGCAGAAAATATATTGAAAAAGTTCTAAATGAAAGTGAAAGAAGTAAATCCGTTCTTCTTGCAAACTTACCTGGAATGGCATATCGATGCAGTTATGACCGTAATTGGACTATGCATTTTGTTTCAGAAGGGTGCTATGTTCTTACGGGATATAAAGCGGAAGATTTATTAAATAACACTAAATTGTCCTTTAATGATATAATCGTTCCGGAATATCGTGACACGCTTTGGGCAGAATGGGAACAAACGTTATCCCTTCGGGAACAGTTTAAATATGAGTATGAGATAATAGCCGCCGATGGAGTTAGAAAATGGGTATTGGAAATGGGTCAGGGAGTCTATGATGAAAATGGCAATATCGAAGCCCTTGAAGGAATAATCATTGATATTTCCGAACTAAAGGAAAGAGAGTCACAGATCCAATATTTGTATGAGCATGATTATCTCACCGACCTGCACAACAGGCAGTTTTTAGAAAAGGTATTGGAAAAAGACTTATATTACAGGTATGAAGGAAAGAGGGCAATCTTACTTGTTAATTTACATAATTTTAATAATATAAATATAACCTATGGATATAATTTTGGCGAAAAGATTATAAGAGAATTATCGGAGATATTGATAAATCTTTGTGACAAAAATTGTCAGTTGTATCAGATATCCTTAGACCGCTTTGCATTTTATATTAAGGATTATCAGCAATCCAAAGAACTTGCAGATTTTTGTGAGGTAATTATTGAGAAATTAAATACATTATCTATAAACACCATAAAAGGAAGTATTGGAATACTGGAAATCAATAATTGTGAAGCTGAACCAAGCAGTATTCTTAAAAATGCATCTATTGCATCGGAAAGCACATTTGACCATGAGACCTTTAGTTATAGATTTTTTGACTATAAAATGGAAGAAAAAATCATGCGGGAAGCACGTATTACAGATGCACTTACTCAATCTGTCATATCCGGAGAAGGACTTTATATGAAATTCCAGCCAATTTTTGATATTAAGGCCGAAAGGATCCATGGATTTGAGGCTTTAGCCCGATTGAAAACTACCGAATTAGGCGAAATATCCCCAATGGAATTTATCCCGATAGCGGAGAAAACACAGCTTATTGTTCCGCTTGGTATTAGAATTATGAAATTGGTATTCCGTTTTCTTAAAGAAATAGAGGAAAAAGGATACGACTCTATTATAATGTCTTTCAATATTTCAGCAATACAGCTGTTCAGGGAAGACTTTTTATTAAAGTTAAAAGAGGTTATTGATGAAACAAAGGTCGATCCATACAATCTTTGCATTGAAATAACGGAATCTATATTTGTTGACAACCTGAAGGAGATCAATAAAAAGCTCGAAAAGTTAAAGGAATTAGGTATAAAAATAGCAATTGATGATTTTGGGACCGGTTATTCGTCTCTTGCACGTCAAAGAGAACTAAATATTGACTGTCTGAAACTGGACAAATATTTTATCGATAAATTGAAGACTTTGAACTGGGAAGAAGCTATTACCAGCGATATCATATCAATGGCGCATAAGCTGGGGCATTTTGTAGTAGCCGAGGGTGTTGAGGATGTTAAACAAATGCAATATCTA
>JAAYPU010000175.1 GCA_012519645.1 Clostridiales bacterium
AAATCCAAAGCACCTACTACCAGATAAGCAGGCCTGACTACGGGAGGTATATATTTTTTTATCTTCATACGGTATCTGCATATATGCATCTCCAACGGCACTATCTCTGTAAATAGGTACAGGAGGTACATCTTCTTCATTATAAATGTAATAGTTTAAGCCACAGTTCGCAACCAAATACAGTACATTGCCTATCTTTCGGGAGGACACGTAATTGCCTTCCAGTTCTATCTCACGAGTCAATATTATATTTTGCTTGTCTGAAATATCATAAATATATGCAGCCAGTCTGTTTTGGGAATAGGTTAGGTATTTTGATTTTGATATAACATTGCTGTCTCTTACATAAACAGGATAAACCGAGCCGATTATTATGAGATGTTCTTTATCTATATATAATTCTTGGGGAGTGAAGGATCCTTCTTTAAAGCTTATTTTTTTGATTATCTCCAATTCCTTATAAGGAGCCGCCTTTGTTATGGTAACATTTCCATTACTGACCTGATAAATATAGCTCCCGTCTGTTTTTACGATATCGGCTTCATCTACACCCTGTACCTGTACATTGGTTTCCGAATAATTTGTGCCTTCGGCTTCCGAAACAGCCCATGCAGAAACATCGTTAGTTACAGCCTCATTTTTACGGGCAGTGCCGATATTTGTCATTTCCTTTAATAATTGCATTAAGTTTTCTTTAGTTCCCACGCTTGGCAGTTTATTTACTCTGCTTATAATACCGTCAAGTACGCTTTTCTCCGATACAGGGTCAAAAATATCCGCGATATCACTAATGATAATAAGACCCCTGTCATAAAACACTTCTTTGCCCAGAGCTTCACTGACTGCTCTTAAAGGTACAAACATTCGTTTGTTTACAATAGCAGCAGGTACATCCAAATAATATAAGTTTTTATTCACATACATTTCCGAACTATCTGCCGTAATTTTTATATTCTTATTTTTTAGCTTAATAGTTGCAGTGGAAGATACCGCATCCCACGAAACTTCAGCACCAAAGCATTCTGAAACAAATCGTATCGGTACCAAAGTTCTGTTCTTTTCGACAAAAGGCGCAATCCGCTCATTTTCTGAATCTATTGGTGTTTCCTTATTGTTCACCAATGCCAAATTGCTGTTGACGTAAATTACTGCAGCATTTCCTAATCGCTCATCAACTGAACCCTTTGGAGCCCCATGACTGATAAATTGCAATGCCAAAGCACTTGTCAAAACTGCTATAAGCATTCCCGCAGCTATAATATTCACTGACCTTCTCATAAGTCCCTTCTCTCCTTTTTTAGAAGCTTTTACTTGATTGGACTTTTTTTACAGACAAAAGTTCCAATATTAGGGAATAGAAAATAGGGAATAGGGATCAGAGGTTAGAGGAATTTAAGATAAAAAATAAAAGATAAAAAACAACAGTTGCAGTTAGAATTTGACAAAGTCAAATTCTAACTGCAACTGTTATCTATTATTTATTTTCTCTAATCTATTATACTACCTGAGACCTTAGACCTCCGCTGACCTCGGACTGATGCGAAGCATCCCTGCTTCATATTCTATTCTCCGTTATTTTTTGATTTTTCTTTACAGCTCGGTAGTATTAAAAATACTATCCCTAAAACAATCAGCAGGGCCGGGACTGCTTTATTGAGCAGCAGCGTTCCGCCAATATTAATGAATAAAAAGAAACCTCCGATTGCGCTCAATACACCAACAGGTACGAGTAATCCTCCGTTTCTGCCGCCGAACAGGTACATCTGAAAAAGTCCTACTGCCGGAGCGAATATGAATAATGGCCATAACGTATCCATCCATCTGTATCCAAAAACCCCACAGAAACTAAAAATAAATCCCAGTGTAAGAAATATGCCGGCAGGCACCAATAACCCTCGTTTATGAGGGCCGCTGAGTCCTCCAATTTCAAAAGCAAGTCCTATAACCCAGAAAACAATGACCCAAGCATTTTCAAATAATCGCTGTGTCCATCCGAAATAATTACAAAAAAGCCATGCAACTCCTATGAATATAAGGAGTAATGCCGTATCTTTTGATTTCATATTTTCACCTCTAACATAATAATTTCTTATACCCAGTATATATCTTATTCATTAATATTCAATTTAAATAATGTTAGAGTCTTGTTAGAGATACGACAATTCAACTGAAAACTGATAACTGATAACTGAAAGATAAGGATGATTTTGCTCAAAGCAAAATCTACTTTTATAAATATCTACCCTAACTATCAGTTTTCAGTTTTCAGTTGATCATTCTGAGTCTACGACGACCGATCCTCCGTAGGCCTTTTGGCTGAATATATCTTCCGCCTCCTGTATTCGCAAACCCTTTATATTAATTTTGTCAAGCTCGCTTTGGCCAATTTCTTTCTTTGAAAGGATATGCAGATAATTGATTGCTTGGGGCTTGAACCCTATAATCCTCGCACAAATTGTATCTACACTAACAGGATCATTTCCGCATAATACAATGCCTGTATGTTTTGGAATTCCTTTTGTAGGACCGGACCCTATCATTGCAGGATTTGCACTGACAATAGACAGGTGGATTGGCACTTTTTCTGCCATGGCAGCAATAAATCCGTGCAGATCTTCATGTATCCCCAGGTTTTTTTTGGGCGCGCCCTGTTCTTCTGTAGATGGCCAGGTTAATGCCATATTTTTTATTGCAGCAGACATGGTTGCTTCTTCATGAAATTTTAATTGCGTAAAAGAAATATATACATTCATTTCATTCATAACTTGATTCACCTTTATTTTACTGGGCTTTGGATGATCAAGTTCGAGATTGATATAAGGGCCTGTGTTAAAATCCACAAACTCTACTTGTTCCTCACGTATGACATTTTCATATCCCACTGCTTTCAAAACCCCTGTAGTATCTCCATTCCCTGAACCTGTTCCTACAATGATCCTCTTGGGATGCCGCTGTTTTATCCATTGCAAAATGTATCTGAAGGTATCAGCACCCACTGTTACACCCGAAGAAGAGAAAGGCTTCTTATAGTTCACCCAATTCGGAGATAATACAACTACTGAATCCTGATTAATGAGTTCTTTTGCTTCTATTAGCTCCAATCCTTGTGATACTGCATCCCGTTCCTGCTCATGCATTGTAATAGCCACATCAGCTTTTTCATATTTCACTGTTTCCATATAGGCCTCCTTATTTTATCTAGAATAAGTTTTTCCAATTTAAGAAGACCATATTCAAATAGAGCATAAACAAAAAAATCCTTCAACCTGAAGGATTTTTCACACTAATTCTTAATTTTAATCAGTAAGACATTTCATAATTGATATTTTATTCAGATCAACTTAGTATTACAGCAATTCCAATAGTGATAACATATACAACGCTTAACAGAATAAAATTTTTCACAGCCAAAGGGAAGGTTTCTGCTTTGCTTTGTTTTTCATAAAACATCAAAATGTTTTTTCTTATCGGAATAATAGTCAACAGTGCCAATCCGGCAACTAGAGGCAATGCTTTTATTACTATCAAAAACAATATATCGATATATGCTATATAATAAAGCATTTCAAATATCTTTAGTGATTTTTGTATGCCAACAAAAACAGCCAGTGTATATCGTTTATTTGCGATATCTTCCTCTCTGTCACAAATGTTGTTGGCAAGCATAATATTTGCAATACCATTGACAGTTGGAACAGATAATAAGAATATGAATAATGCTTCCAAAATATTAACATGAACGCTTAATATACCTGCGTCATAAAGCCATGATATAACTCCCTGATCATATATATGTATATAAACAGAAATAAAAACGATGATGAATCCCATAAAGAGTCCCGAAAAAATTTCACCGAAAGGTGTTCGTGATATGGGAATAGGTCCGAAGGAATACAAAATACCTACTACAAAGCATAACACTCCCAATAGCAGTACTAATATAGTCGTATTCAAAAACAATAGTATTCCAAAGAAGATGGCAATAGCTAATAAAACAAAGATGGTTATTCGTACGGTACTTTCTTTGAGATTATATTTTACTATTGCATTATGCATGAGATAGCCATAACCTTTTGTCTCATACGCATTTCTATAGTCATAATAATTGTTTATGGCTGTGGCAGTCATATCAAAAACAACCATTGAAATAAGCATTAGAAAAAAAGCCTTAATATTGAATGTATCAAATCTATAGAACGTATAGACTGTCCCTAATGCAAATGGAATAACACTGGCTACTTTTGTCTGGATCTCAACCAATTTTAAAAATGCTTTAAGTGTCATCTTTGCCTCCTATTATTTTCTTAAAACTCTTTATTCTGCTATTACATCAAGCAGTAAGGCATAGCCTTTAAAAACTTTGATCAATGCAAACGCCTCACCCTTCATCACCTTATCTTCAAGCTCTTTTCCCGTATTTTCAGGAACAAAATATTTATCTAAGGAGTATTCTACAACAATAGTGTTTACTTTGTCATTACCATTCAATGTTATATAAGATATCCTGCCTTTGATATACAGCTTATCTTCAGGTTTTGAAAGTGTGACCTCCTCAACATCAAAATACTTTCCATGTTGAGCTAAAATAACAAATATTTCTTTGTCGTGATAACCGTATGCATTTTCTTCCAATAATTTTATCATTTCCTTGTCCATCTTCTCAAAGCTAATTTCATTTATATCGTAGAAAAGTTGAATATAATCCCCCCTAAAAACATCTCTTGGGTCATAAGCTCTTGTTTTTATCAATACCTCCTGGCCAAACATCATAGTAATGGCTGGTTTACTTATCATTGCGCCGTAAAAGATGATCAGTACAATGAAAATAACTATATATTTAAAACTTCTATTTTTAAAGAATTCTTTCATTGTACTCACCTCCACGATGTTTCCTCGCACGATCAAAGTAAATACCAAAAGCCAAAAGGATAGCACCACCTATAATAAAAAACATTGATTTTGGAAAAAAATCATAGAATGTATCAAAATAATATCTCAATATAATACCACATGTGAATACTAACGGTAATAACAATTGTTTTCGTACAAGACTCAATAAATAAATCAATAAACATATACCAAATATTATGGCAAAAATTTCTGCATTGCTTTGGCTGACGACTTCTCTCCAAATTTCATCTATGGTAAGAAATAAACCACTCACGCCTATTATTATAAGTCCTTGAAGCTTAAAGACGTTTGGATTCAGAGGCATCCTCACATAGTACATGATCAATCCGGCAGCAAAAAAGAACAAGACTATATAAAAAATACTTGCATCATAGAAATTAAATAAATATATGATAAAAAATATTGAAACTATGTTATTAAAAAAAGTAATGTAGGATGGATGATTGAAATACTTGTTGAGAGCATATAAAAGGACTATGACAAAAAAACCGATAATCAATATATTATTATTAAAACTGTTTCCGATATAAGCCATCACCAATGCATGTAAAAAAATAACGATTCCTTTGTCAGCAAACAGAAAAGCAACAGCCATGGTACCTATTGCCCATATAAGAAATGCATTGGCCAAAGTCCCTCCTAATTGGAACATCTGACCTATCAGGAAAATCCCTGCTCCATAAATCAATACACCTAAATATAAAAAAGCCTTCGAAATCTTTATATTATCCTCCTCAGTTTTATAAGAGATAAATAACGCACATCCTAAGGCAGCCACTATTATCATAAGTTTTACTTCATTGGATATATATATCCAATTACTAGCTATGAAGCTTAAAATACCCAGTCCTACCAAAACAGCACCTATAGTTAAAATTACTTTAATAAAATTGAGACCTTCCTTTTCAGTATAAGACCCCATTATTTCATGATACTGCTGTTCAGTGATTATTCCTTCATTCCGATAATTTAAGAGCTCCTTCTTTAAGAAATCGTATTTGGCCTTGGGGAGATTTTTCATTAGAATACCCCCTCTCTTTTTCATTAAATTATAATATTTCATACTTTATTACAATTATACCATAATGGTTAGAACTGCATTCAATACAAACAAATAAAGCCAACATAAAAATGTCGGCTTTAGACTTATATTGAGTGCTGTTTTAACGTATCTTTCAAGCAAATTGGATGTGAGTATGGCAATTAATGCTCAAGGTACATCTTTATTTTTCGGACTCTGTGCAGCTGCTTTCCTGCCATCCTATTTCGGTGCACTTTATCTGAAAAAGTTTCCTAAAGCAGGTGCTTTGGCAAGTATATTGACCGGTACTGCAATTAGTCTGTTTTGGATATTCTTTATAAATCAAAAGCAGGCATCCAGCTTACAATTGTGTAACATCATATTTGGAAAACCAAGTATCGTGAGTAATACACCGTTATCTAAATTAGCAATGGTAGATTCTATACTGGTTGAGCTGCCTGCTTCTATATTGGCAGGTGCTATAGCATGGATAATCTATCATATGATTCATACCAACAGCGAAAAGACTGCTGAAGATAAAGCAGCTTAAATATAAGTCTAAAGCCGACATTTTTATGTTGGCTTTATTTGTTTG
>JAAYPU010000176.1 GCA_012519645.1 Clostridiales bacterium
TACAATAATTGCATCGCTCCCGCTTATTCTCATCAATTCTGCAACTAATGTATCGTGATCATATGCATATTGTCAGGCTGTCTGTTCACTTTTCTTTGAATGATACGCTTCACGTCTCATAGCCAGTGTTTTTTCATATCTCTCTTTTGCAATAGGGTCTCCATTCAATGCATCTTCACGCATTTTTCTGTAGCTCTTCACTGTGGCTCTAACCTGATACTGTTTACGCTCTGCAAGCTGACTCTGTGCTTCCTGATCTCCGGCTTCCGCTCTGGCTCTCAAGGCTTCCATCTGCTCCTTTCTTCTTGCGGTATGCCGTCTGTTGTATTCTGCATTTCTCTCTTCCAAATATTATAAATGTTACACTAAACATGTAAGAAAACGATCATTTAAGAATGCATGAAATTGTCTTTATAAGTTATAATTATCTCATGAATTTTTGGAGGTAATTATGCTTATAAAAACTAATATTTACAAAGAAATAAAAATAAATAAATTGGAAGATCTTCCTAAATTGCAAATTCTTATGGAGGAAAATAATTTGAAAGTGAATAAAAGCCAAATTGCTAGAGAGTTTGGAGTTGATCCTAGAACTGTAGGAAAATATTTAAATGGATATATAAAACCTTCTCATAGAAAAAGAAAATCTAAAATTGATAGATTTGAACCTATTATAAAATCACTTCTTGGTAAAGATTCTATTCAAGTATTCTATTACAAGAGAGTTTTATGGCAATATCTTAAAGATAACTATAATCTCGACTGCGCACAGTCTTCGTTTAGAAGATACATATCTAACAAGCCTGAATTTAATGATTACTTTAAAAGAAGGCAAAAAGGAAATATATCTAATAGCTCTATAATGAGATATGAAACGGCTAAAGGACAACAAGCTCAATTAGACTGGAAAGAAAATATTAATTTTATACTAAATACTGGTGAAGTAATCAATATAAACATATTTGTTCTGATTCTTTCTTATTCAAGATTCAGAGTATATAAACTATCACTAGATAAATCTCAAGAAATATTGTTTTCATTTTTAAATGAAGCATTTGAAACATTTGGAGGAGTTCCTAAGGAATTATTAACAGATAATATGAAAACAATTATGGATGAAGCAAGAACAAATTATAGAAAGGGAAAGGTAAACAATAAATTTCAACAATTTGCTGATGATTATGGCTTTAAAGTCCGTCCCTGCATAGCAGGAAGACCGAATACTAAAGCTAAAGTAGAAGCTCCAATGAAGCTACTCGATGAAATAAGAGCTTACAATGGACAACTTGACTATGAAGGGCTTGTAAAGCTTATTGAAAAATTAAATAATAGAATAAATAGTTCATGTCATACAACTACTGGTAAAATACCAATTCTACATTTGGAAAAAGAAAAAGATTTCTTACTTGAACTGCCTAAGGAACAAATAAGAAATCAATACAATATTACCACTACTAATGTTAAAGTCAACCGTCAAAGTATGATTACATACAAATCAAACCAATATTCTGTACCACCAGAATACATAGGTAAAAGACTAAAACTACAAGTATATGATAACCAACTACATGTATATTTTAACACAGATTTAGTTACTATTCATCATATAAAAAATCAAAAATTAAATTATCATGTTAATCATTACTTAGAAATTAGTTCTTTAACTTTTAATAATAAGGATTATAAAATGATGCAAATGGCAAAAAATAATTTAAATATGATAGGAGAAGTATACAAAAATGAATAGTACATATAATCAATTAGTAAAAAATCTAGAATATCTGAAAATGAAGCAAATGATTACACAGCTTAATGAAGTTATTGACTTTACAACAAAAAATAATTTATCGTTTGTTGATGCATTAATAAAACTTACAACGTATGAAATAGACTATAAAGAAGCAACTATGATAAAAGCAATGGTTAAGGTAGGAGCTTTCCCGCATAATAAAGAAATAAAGGACTTCGACTTTGATTTTCAACCAAGTGTTAATAAAGATCAAATATTAGATTTTGCTTCATTAAGATTTATAGAATCTAATGAAAATATTGTATTTTTAGGATCTAGTGGTGTTGGTAAAACTCATTTAGCAACTTCTATTGGTATCGCTGCCGCGAAGCGAAGATATAGTACTTATTTTATAAAATGTAATGATTTATTACAACAATTAAAAAGAGCAAAACTTGAAAATAGACTAGATGCAAGACTAAAACATTTCAGTAAATATAAACTACTAATTATTGATGAATTAGGGTATTTGCCGATTGATAAAGAAGATTCTAAATTATTTTTTCAACTTGTGGACAAGCGCTATGAAACTAAAAGCACGATATTGACTACAAATATAAATTTTAATGCATGGGATGATATTTTCCTAGATCCTATAATTGCAAATGCTATTTTAGATAGACTACTTCATCATGCACATGTAGTTTCAATTACTGGCAATTCATATAGATTAAAAGATCATATGAATTTTGAAGAAGAATAAAATACTACATTCTTAAAAGATCAAAAACTTACGTGAATAACTTGACATTTATACAAATATTTCGCATATTCAGGGTCATTTTCTGCTCTCTGCTTACGCTTTTCTGCTGATTTCCTTGAACGTTCTCTTGCAATAGCTCTACGCTCCTCAAGCTCTCTGACGGCTTCCTGATTGCCTTTTTCTGCCTGCTCCTTTAATTCTGCCAAAGCAATCTTTTTCTTCTTTGTAGCACGCTCCTGACGTTTCTTTTCCCTTTCCAATGCCAAGCGTTCTTTCTCTTCCATCTTCGCCCGATATTCAGGGTCAGACATTCTCAATTCTCGCATTTTTTCAGATCTCTTACGGTTGTTCTGTCTGCCTTTTTCAAGGATTGCTTTATATTCTGCCATAGCTTCAGGATCTCCAGCTTCTGCTTTTGCCTTGATCTCTGCACGCTTCTGATTTCTTTTCTGCGTAGATTTCTTAGAAGATTTTCTCTTTCTTTCAGCAATCTCTTCCGCTCTGCGTGCTTCCTCTGACTGCAAGGCTTCCACTTCATCCTCACTGAGTGGAAGAACAAAATTTCCAATGAAATTGAAATAAATATCCACTTGCTGAGTACGGTCTTTTGTTCTGCCACCCTCTGCTTCATGAATTACAACCTTTTCAATGAAATCATTAAGCATAGGTGTTGTCAGTTCCTCAAAATCTCGGTATTTCTTAACCAGTCGCACAAATTTATCAATCTGCACTGCCTTAGTGGATATACGTTCTGTAGCAGTTTCAAGTTCTGAAATTCTCTGCTCTAGGTTGCTTTGTTCGGTGTCATATTCTGTCATAAGGCGGTTAAACTGTCTCTCCGGCAATCGCCCCAGTGTGAAATTCTCATACAGACCTTTTATCAGATCATCCAAATCCATCATACGACGTTTTGCTTCTATCAACTCTTTTTTATCATCTGTATTATCCTTTTCACACTGCAATTCATACTGTGCTTTCAACTGTTCTACAAACTCTTTTTCATCTTTAAGGACATACTGTGACACTCTCTTAGTTGCCTGATAAATCAGCATTTCTATTGTGCTTGCCTTGATATAGTGACCAGTACATGAATGATATTTATTGTGGTACCGGCTACACCGGAATGCCTGATTGCTGTCATATATTTTCCCATCCTTTGGCTTTGAATTGATATATGCCAGTCTGCTTCCACAATCCGCACAATAAAGAAGTCCTGACAGCCTGTGCGCAGGCTTTTCACTGTTTCGCCTTGGAGATACCCTTTTTCTCATTCTCTGCGCTTTATCATATGTTTCCTGATCAATGATAGCTTCATGTGTATTGTAAAAGACAAGCAGTTCGTCCTCATTTGCAATTCTTTTCCGTTTTGTCTTAAAATTATCCCTCGTTGTCTTCCCAAGAACGGTATGCCCCAAATACTCACGTCTGTTCAAAATATAGCCCACTGTTGTAGCATTCCATGTATAAGGGTCATGGTAATTCGTACACTGGCAATCCTCAGGATGATTCTGTCTCGCATAAGCCGAAGGAATAAGGATTTTATCCTCTGACAAGGTATCTGCTATTGCGGTTGCACCCATTCCATCACAAGCAAGCTGAAAAATGCGTCTGACAACCGAAGCAGAAGCTTCATCAACATACAATGTCTGCTTATCCTCAGGCTTTCTGTAATATCCATAAGGCACTGCACCGCTGACACGTTTTCCGTCTCGCATTTTTGCCTTGAACACTGCCTTGATTTTCTTACTGGTATCTTTTGCATACCACTCATTCATGATATTCAGAAATGGTGTAAAATCATTATCTGCCGGATTGGCACTGTCAACTCCGTTATTTACTGCAATAAAACGGACATTTTTCTTAGGGAACATCATTTCCGTATAGAAACCTACTTGCAGATAGTTTCTGCCAAATCGGGACATATCTTTGACGATCACTGTTCCCACTCTGCCGGCTTCAATCTCTGTCAGCAAAGAATTGAATGCCGGTCTGTTGAAGTTCGTTCCTGAATATCCATCATCACTGAAATGCTGAATATTACCAAAGCTATGTTGCACTGCATAATCTTCCAGATACTTCTTCTGGTTTGTTATGGAGTTGGATTCGCCCTGCATCTCATCATCACGGGACAGACGCTCGTAAAGTGCTGTTATTCTGTTATCTTTAGCCATTTTCTCAGCTCCTTTCATAATGCTAAAAAATAAGAACACACAGAAAACACTTCATTTTTTAATGTCCTATTTTCTCTGTATTCTTAAAATCTAACCCTTCGGATCAGTGACAACGTAGGAGCTGTGCATCTGCATCAGGTTGGGTTTCACAAAAAAGCGAGTCTTGCCGGAACCGGAACCGCCGATAACAAGTATGTTTTTATTTCTTGCATACTTCGGCTGCTTTGGTCTACCCGACATCATCAGCCTTTCCGTTTCTGTCAGTATGACATTGTTCTCAAAGACCGGATCGACATAAGGCTCTATATCCTTTGCATTTCCCCACCTTGCGGAACCGTACTCTACACCCTGCCTGAATTTCTTGGCATTCTTGGCTTTAAAATACACCACAAGACGGAGTGCAACGCCGCCCGCAATACCGATCAGCAAATCTTTCGGGAAAAAGCTCGGCAACGGATTAGAAAACAAATCATTCAACCCGTTCATGGCTGCCATCATCTTATCGGAAGCATTACTCCCCGGCGATACACGCCACAGCCACGCTATCTTGTCACAAAAATACCCTGCAAGAATATACGGGAGATTCATAAGAATGAGCTTCTTTTTATCCA
>JAAYPU010000177.1 GCA_012519645.1 Clostridiales bacterium
TATCTCTCAGAAAACTGGGCATAGAAGTAACATTTGTCGATCCGGATGAACCGGTAGAAAATATATTAAAGGTTGCGAAGCCTAATACAAAAGCAGTTTTTGGTGAGACTATAGGAAACCCGGGATTGAACATACTGGACTTTGAAAAGTTTTCCAAGGCAGCAAGGATCCTTGATATTCCGTTTATTGTAGATAATACTATTGCAACACCTTGTCTTTGCAGACCTTTTGAGCATGGAGCGAATATAATAGTACATTCTACATCGAAATATACAGATGGTCATGCAACAAGCTTAGGAGGCATTGTCATAGATGGCGGTAATTTTAATTGGGATAATGGGAAATTTCCTGGTCTTGTTGAACCTGATGAAAGCTATCATGGGCTTCAATATGTAAAGGAATTTAAAGAAAGCGCTTTTATTGTAAAGGCACGCGTTCAGCTATTGAGGGATTACGGCACGGTTATGAGTCCGTTTAATGCTTTTCTTTCTCACTTAGGCTTGGAAACACTACATCTGAGAATGGAAAGACATAGTGAAAACGCGCTGAAGCTGGCTGAATTTTTGCAATCTCATGAAAGTGTAAGCTGGGTAAATTACCCTTTATTGCCTGGATTTAAGGACTATGCGCTGGCGAAGAAATACTTGCCTAACGGAGCAAGCGGCATTTTGACCTTTGGTATAAAAGGCGGTGCCGAAGCAGGCAAGAAATTAGTAAAATATTTAAAGCTGGCTGCTTTAGTTGTGCATTTGGGAGATGCCCGTACATCACTTCTGCATCCTGCAAGCACAACTCACAGACAGCTTTCGGAAGAAGAACAGAATGCGTCCGGTGTCTATCCGGATTTGGTAAGAGTGTCAGTGGGAATAGAAAATATAAATGATATTATAGAAGACTTTGATACTGCTCTATCTGCAGTAGCCAAAGGCTGATCCCTAATCACTATCCACTAATAGAAAGGAGAATTTATTATGCCTATTATTGTACCTGAAAGGTTACCTGCATATAAGGTATTATCGGAAGAAAATGTTTTTGTAATAAATGATTTCAGAGCTATTCATCAGGACATTCGTCCTTTGCAAATAGCAATAGTAAATCTGATGCCAACAAAAGAGATTACAGAGACACAACTTATTCGTATGCTTGCAAATACACCCCTCCAGGTTGAAGTGCAGCTTCTTCATATGGAATCTCACAACACAAAGAATACTAAATGGGAGCATTTAAATAATTTCTACAAAACCTTTGACGAAATTAGAAATCAAAAATTTGACGGTATGATTATAACAGGTGCACCGGTAGAAAGTTTACCATACGAAGAAGTAGACTATTGGAAAGAGCTTTCTGAATTGATGGAGTATTCCAAAGAAAATGTATGTAGTACACTTCATATATGTTGGGGTGCACAAGCAGGGTTGTATTATCATTATGGTATAAATAAATATTTTTTGGATAAGAAGCTTTTTGGTGTTTTTCCTCATAGATTGTCTAATCCAAAATCAGAGTTATTAAGAGGGTTCGATGAAGAATTTTATGTGCCTCACTCCCGATATACTCAAATAAAAAAGGAAGATATCTTAGCAATATCTGAGCTGGAAATCCTTTCGGAATCCGATGAGGCCGGCGTCAATATGATTGCTACTAAGGATAAAAAACTTATCTTTGTTCAAGGTCATGCTGAATATGACAGGGATACTCTGAAATTAGAATATGAAAGAGATGTAAATAAAGGTATAGATATTGAAGTGCCAAAGAATTATTTTGTTAATGATGATCCCAATAATGACGTGGTTATTCGGTGGCGAAGCCATGCAAGCCTTTTCTTTTCAAATTGGCTTAATTTCGTTTACCAAAATACACCATATGATATAAATGAAATAGGAAAAAACAGATAAAAACCTTTGTCTATAAACTCTTTTTTTGCTTATACTAAATATAAAATATTTAGTTAGATAAGAGGTATTTATGTCAAATTTATTTTTTGTTGCAATAGCTCCGGGATTGGCGTTAGCTCTCGCATTATATCTGACAGACAGGTATGACCGTGAACCTTTGGAACTGCTGGTTAAAATATTTGTTTTAGGCGCTGCCAGCGTTATACCTACACTTTTTGTTGAAAATATTCTTTCCAGGGCTAATATTTTTACAGGACTGCTTTCCGCAGCCTATACAGCGTTTATTGTAGCGGGATTGACGGAAGAATATTTTAAGCGGATCGTGGTTGTCAAATTTGCTTTATTTCATAAAGATTTTAATGAAAAGCTGGACGGTATTGTGTATTGTGCTTTTTCAGCACTGGGGTTTGCAACGGTAGAAAACATTATGTATGTTGTATTTCGTTTCAGCACAAATCCGCATATCGGCGTTATGAGAGGCGTGTTATCTGTTCCGGCACATATGCTGTTTGGTATAACTATGGGCTATTATCTGTCCCTTGCTAAATATTCTGAAACAGAAAAATCATCATATAAATATTATAGAAGGTCTTGGTATGTTCCGGCTATTTTTCATGGCATATTTAATTTTATTCTTATGTCCCAAATATATTGGCTGATGTTTATCTTTATCCCTTTCGTTTTTGTTATGTGGATTATAAATCTTAGAAAGCTTAGAGAATATACCTTGCTTTCGAGAGATGATTTTCTGCTAAGAAAAAAATTAAAATAAGATATGAAAGAAAGAGAAGATTGACATGATTTCTGAATTGGAAGTTGTTCTGAGACTTTTGGCAGCAGCGATAATCGGCGGATTAGTAGGATTAGAGCGTGAAGTTAACAACCGCCCGGCAGGTTTAAGGACACATATTTTGGTTACTTCAGGCGCAGCGCTCATTATGCTGGTATCCAAATACGGATTTTTAGATTTAGGAATAAGCACGGACCCTGCAAGGCTGGCCGCTCAAGTTATAAGCGGGATAGGTTTTTTAGGGGCCGGAACTATTATAATGCATGGGAATATGGTCCACGGACTTACTACCGCGGCCAGTCTGTGGACCAGTGCCGGTATAGGGTTAGCCATTGGAGCGGGATATTATGTTGGAGCTATAGCCTGTTCTTTTATTATGATGTTTACGCTCGTTATTTTGCGAGCTGTAGAAAATTCTATTTTTGTAAGGCGATATAATGTTCTTCATGTAATTGCAAAGGAGAGGGTAGGGCTTATCGGTGAGATAGGCAGTGTTTTTGCAAAACATAGCTTAATAATAAAGCATATAAATATGAGGCAAAAGGAAAATAACGATGAAATTTTTATTAACATTGAATTTGTGCTTAAAATGACAAAAAGAACAGAATGCAACAGAGTAATTGAAGAAATAAATGAAATAAAAGACGTTCAGAGCAGCTATTGGGAAGAATCATAACTATTAAAAAAGTTTGCAATTATTTGTAAAAATATGGCTATAATTTTAATTGGCACTATCGTATTATTCTGCTATAATAATAAATATTGGTAGTAAAAAATTGGAGGGCGCCTATAAATGAAGGGTGTTTTAAAGGTACTCTTAGTAGAAGATAGCGACATAAGTGCAACAATTACAAAAAATATGCTTCAGGAATCGAGAAAATACGATTATGTTGAATATATTTTTGAATTGACGCACGTGTATAAACTTAGTGAAGCAATGCAGGCGCTTTTAGAGAAATATTATGATATCATTTTGCTTGATTTAAATCTACCGGATAGCATGGGCGTGCAAACCTTGAAATTGCTATGCCAATATAATCCTGGTATTCCTATCATCATATTATCTTCAATTGATGATTTTAAATTATCTTATGATACTATTAAATACGGTGCTCAGGATTATTTAGTAAAAGGGAAATATGATATGAACATGCTTATTCGTTCAATCTATTATTCCTTAGAGCGATTTAATATGCTTTCTGCATTAAAGCAGCTTGCCCTGATAGATGACCTTACAGGGTTGTTTAATAGAAGAGCCTTTATGAATTTGGCAGAACATCAAATGAAAATTGCAAAAAGAAAAAATATTAATGTATATATATTGTTCTGCGATTTGGATGGATTCAAAAAAATTAATGACAACTTTGGACATCCGGAAGGCGATATAGTATTGAAAGAATTTGCCGATGTATTGAAAGAGAGCTTCAGAGAGTCTGATATCATAGCCAGATACGGTGGCGATGAATTTATTGTTCTGGCTGTGGATGTTCATGAAAACGGACAGGAGTTAGTAAAGAACAGGTTATATCAGAACTTGGAAAAACAAAATAAGAATTTAAAAAGGCCATTTAATCTTACCGTAAGTATAGGCGCAGTATTACATAAACCTGATTCGGAAGAAACGCTGTATGATTTAATAGACCAAGTAGATGCACTTATGTACGAGCAGAAAAAGAAAAAAGCAATGGGAATTGTATGATTATAATGTAAAGCAATTAAAAGAATTTGTTTATGCAAATTCTTTTAATATTTTAGATATAATAAATAAATTAAGAATTAAGAATGATGAATTAAGAATTAAGGATACTCTTGCAAAGCATTGCAAAAGTAAAAAAGATAGAGAAGGAAAAATATGAATAAAGAATTTATAAATAAAATGAAAAATATATTGGGAGAAGAGTTTGAAAGCTTTATTCATTCTTATGAAGAAAAGCCCCTTAAAGGATTAAGAATCAATCCTTTGAAAGTCAATACCGAGGAATTCTTAAAAATATCGCCGTTTGCTTTAGAGCAAATTCCTTGGTGTTCAACGGGATTTTATTATGACGAAAAGGATGCACCGGGCAAGCATCCTTTTCATGAAGCAGGATTATATTATATTCAGGAACCCAGTGCGATGGCGGTTGCCGAATTTATAAAACCAAAAGACAGTGAAAGGATTTTGGACCTTTGTGCCGCACCGGGAGGGAAGACGACTCAAATCGCCGGAAAGATGAATAAAAGAGGCATATTGGTTTCCAATGAAATAAATTATAGCAGGGCAAAAATACTTGCCCAAAATGTGGAACGAATGGGTATCGAGAATTGTGCTATTACTTCGGAAAGACCTGACAAACTGGAAAAGAATTTTATGGGATATTTTGATAAAATATTGGTAGATGCGCCTTGCTCTGGGGAAGGGATGTTCAGGAAGGATTCGGAAACTATTGAAGAATGGAGCTTAGATAATGTCTGTATGTGCGCTGACAGACAGCTTAAGATACTAAGCTCAGCCGATAAAATGCTTAAGCCTCAAGGTACAATCGTATACTCTACATGTACCTTTTCACCTGAGGAAAATGAAGGCGTGATAGAAAAATTTATTACAGAATATAATTATGAGATCCTTAGCATTGAGAATATTTATTTTGACAAGGGAAAACCGGAATGGATCAATTCCGATAATATTGAGCTGCGAAACACAGTCAGACTATGGCCTCATAAAGTACAGGGGGAAGGGCACTATATCGCAGTTTTAAAAAAGAAATCTGATTTTCATGATTCAAAGAAGCCGGACCTAAAAAAAGTGAAATATGAGAAGCCGCCCAAAGAATTTATGGAATTTTGCATGGATAATCTGAATATCTCAGAGAACAATGTCATACAATTCGAAGACAGAATATATAAGCCAATTGATGAGGATTTCTTTAAAATGAAAGGCATACAATTTATAAAAAGGGGTTTTCTTTTGGGAACTGTAAAGAAAAACAGATTTGAGCCTTCTCATGGGTGGTCGCATGCTTTAAAAAAAGAAGATGTAAAAAGGTGTTTAGACTTTCCGCTTGATTCTCAAGAAATTCGAAAGTATTTAAAGGGCGAAAGCTTTTACGTGGACGCTGAGGACGGGTGGGCGCTTATTACCGTAAATGGTTTTTCTTTAGGCTGGGCGAAGGTAGTGGACGGAATTTTAAAAAATCACTATCCGAAAGGACTAAGAACTAA
>JAAYPU010000178.1 GCA_012519645.1 Clostridiales bacterium
ACTATACCCTTGTCAACGAAATTTTTATTTTTTTTACCTGTCTACATTGGACAATATTCCTGATATTGCAATGTTTTAAACGATTAGACTGTAATTGTCAATAATGTTAATAATTATCATCCATATGGAAAAGATATTTACATGCTCTTATCAGTTATTCTTTTTTTATTCTAAATATTTTTCAAATAAAATATACATATCTGCTCATACTACCAGTAGAAATCTAAGAATAATAAACGATTACTTTATCTACCCGGAAAGGAATTCAATTATGTATAAAATACTGACTGGTCTCGTATCCGGTTTCCTTAACGGACTATTAGGATCCGGCGGTGGCACGATCGTTGTTCCGGCGCTTGAATTCATTCATAAAATTGAAGAGCATAAAGCTCATGCTACAGCGATCCTGATTATCCTGCCTTTATCCATCATAAGCACTGCTATATATTTCAAAAGCGGAAATATCATCATATCAGCTTCTCTGAAAGTCGTAGGCGGAAGTATATTTGGCAGTCTTTTAGGTGCAAAGCTATTAAATAGATTATCATCAAAAAATCTAAGGAATTTTTTTGGTATCGTTCTCATTTTAGCTGCTATTAGGTTGGTGTTGTCATGATTTATTTTTTTATAGGTTTTTTTTCTGGAATTATTACCGGTATGGGCATCGGTGGTGGTTCCATTCTTATCCCTGCATTGGTCTTATTTACACCACTGACACAGCAACAAGCTCAGGGAATAAACCTCATTGTTTTTATTCCGGCAGCAATTGCAGCACTAATTATTCATCATAAAAATAAAAATATCGAATACAAAATTACAATACCAATTATTTTATCAGGCATACTAAGCTCCATAATAGGGTCACTGTTAGCTGTATACATATCAGCTGGTATTCTGAAAAGAATATTCGGATTCTTTCTTATATTAATAGGTTTATTGGAATTATTCGGGAAAAGGATAAAAAAGCCAAGTAGAAATTTGAGGAAATTTCAATAATGAAATTTCCTCATTTCAACCAGCACACAAGCTCCGTTCTCCACTACCTGAAATCCTTTTTCTTCCGCAATACAAACTGTTTCTGCATCGAAAGAACCCGGTTGAAACCATAAATACTTTATTTTATCCGGATCCAATGTTTCAACAATATCCTTTGTAGCTGCAGGCGGAACAACAAAATCAATACAATCGGGTATTTCCGGAAGACTGTCAATATCCTTATAGCATATATTATCTTCTATTTTATCGTAATTGGGATTTACACAATACACTTCATAGTTGCAATCACGCAGCTTTTTGACTATCTTATAGGCAATTTTTTCTGTGTTCGGTGTTGCACCGACAACTGCCCATTTCTTTTTTGACAACATCTCTTTGATCAGTTTTTCGCTCATTTTCAAAAACCTTCCTTTCATTTTAACTAAGAACTAAAAACTAAGAACTAAGAGTTAATGTTGAAATTTTGACTCTGGCAAAATTTCCTCCTTATCTTTCAGTTTTCAATTTTCAGTTGTCAGTTGTTCAGACGTAGAGTTTGTGTTTACAAAACACAAAATCCTCCTCAACTATTAGTTATTAGTTATCAATTCTTAGTTCCACGTATTCTCTCCCCAGCAGCTTGATTTCACACTGATTGTTTGTGGTATTCACAATGGTTTCTTTAAGTCTATCGATTTCCTCCGGCAAGGTATAAATAAGAAATTGTACATTTTCTAAAAAGACGGTATCTTTTACTATATACCTGCCTTCGGTCAGCATGTTTTGTACCTTGCCTAAAAATGAATAATCTATTATGATTGAAACGAGTTCATGTTCTGCTTTTCGAACTATACCCGCTTTTTCCAGAACAGTCTTTGCAGTTTTCGTATATGCCCTTACCAATCCTCCGGTTCCAAGCTTTATGCCGCCAAAATATCTTGTGATCACCATAGCAAAATTAGTGATGCCTTCTTTTTTTAGCATCTCCAATACCGGCATGCCTGCTGTTCCGCTGGGTTCTCCATCATCGCTGTATCTTTGTATTTCATAATGTTCTCCAATAAGGTAGACAGGTACATTATGAGTAGCTTCTTTGTGCATGTTTTTGATAGATAAAATAAATGCCTCTGCCTCCGCCTCATCTGTAACAGGCTTAACATAGCCGATAAACTTCGACTTATCGATTATAATTTCCGCATCGGCATATTTTGATATTGTTAAGAATTCTTTATTCATATTTATCTTTCGCTTTCAGAGACCATATATTTTTCATATCTATTATAATCAGATACTTTAAGCTCAGTTTCCACATAAATGCCCTTTTCAGTATAATCCAATACTTTTACCTTAGTATTCTGGCATAGATATGATGAGATATCTCCTCTATCATAAGGTATAAGCAATGCTGCTTCCTTCATATCATAAAAAATTATTTCTTTGATTTTTTCTATAAGCTTATCCATACCTTCACCGGTTTTGGCTGATATGTAAAGCATTTCATCGCCTGCCGGTATGATGCCATCATCATACTCGATCTTATCAATCTTATTAAAAACAATTAATTTTTTCTTGTCCCATGCTTTGATTTCTTTTAATACTTTTTCAGTTACCTGCATTTGAAAATCAAAATTTTCATATGAGACATCTACGACATGGATCAATAAATCTGCATAAAGTACTTCTTCCAAAGTAGCTTTAAATGCATTTACAAGAGTATGCGGCAGTTTGCTCACAAAGCCTACGGTATCGATTAAAATAAACTCCCCTCTCGTGTCAAGCTTAATATTTCTTTGAAAGGTATCCAACGTGGCAAAAAGCATGTCCTCCGCATAAACACTTTTCTCTTCTCTGTTTACATCCTGTAAAATTTTATTCATTATAGTAGACTTACCGGAATTTGTATAACCTACAAGGGCTACTACGGGAATATCTGATTTTTCCCGCCTGACACGCTGTGTCTGACGAACTTTTCTTATTTCCTCAAGCTCCCTCTTTATATCTGTTATACGTCGCTCTATATGTCGTCTGTCTGTTTCCAGTTTCTTTTCTCCGGGACCACGTGTACCAATACCCCCACCGGTACGAGATAGGGATTTTCCAATACCGATTATTCGCGGCATACGATATTGTAGCTGTGCAAGTTCGACTTGCAGCTTGCCTTCTCTCGATACAGCTCTGCTGGCAAAAATGTCCAAAATAAGAATTGTCCTGTCGATTACCTTCCTGTCAATTCTGTCCTCAACATTTCTAAGCTGTATTCCTGACAGTTCATCATTAAAGATTACAATATCGGCATCAAGGCTTTCACAAGCTATGCCCAGCTCTTCAACTTTCCCTTTACCTATGTATGTAGCCGTGTCTCTTCTCTCTCTTTTTTGAATAAGCTCTCCTGCAACCTCCACTCCCGCCGCTTCAGCCAGCTGAGCTAACTCCTTCATAGAGTAAGAAATATCTTCATCCATTTCGACACCTACTAAAACTGCTCTATGTTTTACTTCTTGTTCGAATAAATTTTCATCCATTTGCTTCATTCACCTGTTTCTTTTATCTTTAGAAATTTTTTGCCACATGTCTATCATACCACAAAACCGTCCTGCACATTACCCAAAACATTTTACATACTTGGGAGAATGTTCGTTAGCTCATTCTCCGGTATAAATACATAGCTTTGAGGCACTTCGCCGACAATTATAGTTTCGGCTATAGGAACAGTCATATGTACATTAATGGTGTTGGTATTAAAAGGAACTATTACTTTTGCATAAGTTTCAACATCTAAGAATATCTTGTGTCTTGTTTGATTGATTCCTGCGTTTTCAAATTCAGTTTTAAAATTCACCTTTGTCATTCCTATAGGAATCACATTCAATGTGATCATGGGGCCATATTGAGATAGTATTTGACTGCCAAGAATGCTGCCTACAGGTATCTTAATTTGCGAAGAGGTTATATTATGAATATTATTTTGTATCAATAGTGTCATATCAGAAGATATGGTATTTATCAAAACTGTATTTGCTTGCAATGCAACTATATTTCCTTCATCGTCTATCTTTATCTGAACTAAATCGTCATATTGTATTTTTTCCGCAAATTCGGTAAAAATCGCTTCATTTACTGCTATTGTGGCTATTTCTTTTACCCTCATTTCAGCGATATTAAAAACCGCAGGCTTGATTTTATTATCAAAATATATAAAGCCATAAATAATAAACAAAAACACAAGAATAATAAACAAAAAAAATCTTAAGGATTTACTTTTTTTTAACAATTTCCTTCCCATACATATTCCTCCCCATAATATAGTATTTATGAAAGGAAGAAAATGTGAAAAAAAAGGTAAAAATAATTTTCATTTTACCTTTTTAAATCTCATATTTATTCTGTTTCATATTCAATATTTCCAGCTTTTGAAGCTCATCAATGAGCTTATCGTTTAAAACACGAATATATGTACCTTTCATTCCAAGGGATTTGGACTCAATAACACCGGCACTTTCAAACTTTCTTAGTGCGTTTACAATTACCGATCGTGTTATCCCTATCCTATCTGCAATTTTACTTGCAACAAGTAGCCCTTCAGTACCTTCCAATTCGGCAAAAATTTGCTGGATTGCTTCAAGCTCAGAGTAGGACAGTGTTCCGATGGCTATTTGTACTACAGCTTTTTTTCGAATTTCTTCTTCAATCTCATGGGTTTTTGATCTCAAAATTTCAATACCTACTACCGTCGCTCCATATTCACCTAATATCAGATCCTCATCTCCGTATTCCTTTGAATAACGGGTAATTATGAGTGTACCTAGCCGTTCTCTGTTGCCATATATAGGTATTATAGTAATGTATTTGTTTACAGTACTAAAATCAAAATTAAAAACATCTAGAGATTCTTCTCTGGATATATTCAGCTTTGTTTCAGTAAACTGCAATAGTTTACGATTATGCTCATCAGGAATTTTTTCAACTCCGGTTTCCGGATCCTTAATAACAGGGTTGTCTTCTTTAACAGCCAGCTTAATCCCCAAAATCTTGCCTTTTTGACTTACAATATATACATTGGAGTTCAGAAGACTGCTTAATATATCACATAAATTACTGAAAGATACGACTTCTTGTTTATCTGTCATCTGCAGTACAGCATTAAGCCTTCTGGTTTTTTCTAATAAATTCAGTAGCATATTTACCTCCTTATAATTATTTTTTCCTCATACTTAAGTTATAAACATTATATATATTTTTATTTTACTTAATCAAGCAATTTCTGTGAAAATTCAAAATATTATTACAATATGCTACCTACCTTGAAGGATGTCATTATCGGAATTATAAAATGTATCTATCGATTTCATCAATATAAACGGTTTCTTTGAATTTACCTTTAACATATTCACTGTCTATTACAATAATATCTTCCTTAATATCTGAAATATTATATGAAATATCCTCCAGAAGATTTTCCATTACTGTATGAAGCCTTCTTGCTCCGATGTTTTCCGTCTGTTCGTTCATTAAAAATGCGACATTAGCAATTTCTTCAACAGCATCTTCTGTAAAATCGACTTTGACATTTTCAGTCTCAAGAAGCATTTTGTGCTGTTTGATCAAAGCATTTTCCGGTGCAACAAGTATTTGTTTAAAAACTTCTTTGGACAGATTCTCTAACTCCACTCTTATAGGAAATCTTCCCTGGAGTTCAGGAATTAAGTCTGTCACCTTTGAAATGTGGAAAGCACCCGCACCAATGAAAAGAATATGATCTGTTTTTACAGGTCCATACTTGGTATTCACGACACTTCCTTCAACAATAGGTAAAATGTCCCTCTGAACACCTTCTCTTGATACATCCGCTCCTCCTTTAAAATTAGGAGAAGCTATTTTATCTATCTCATCTATAAATATTATACCATTTTGTTCTGCATTATCCAAAGCTTCACTGATTACTTGGTCCATATCCAATAAATTTTGAGCTTCCTGCTCTCTTAAAATTTTTCTAGCTTCCTTTATGAATACTTTTTTCTTTTTTTTCTTTTGAGGCATCATATCGCCAAAAATATTGCCAATACTTATACTGATAGCTTCATTTCCCAGATCCATCATATTAAGGCCGCCTGCATTATTGCTGTTTACCTCTATTTCAATTAACTGATCCTCTAATAATCCATCCCTGAGCTGTTCTTTCACCTGCTCACGCTGCAGTTCCAAATCTGCTCTTTCATTATTATCATCTTCGTCTTTATTCATATTTGTATAAGGATTGTTAAGTATAAAATCGAAGGGATTCTTTACTGTAGTTTGTTTCTTTTTACTAGGAATAATTGCATCTAAAATTTTTTCTTCTGCAATTTTTTCTGCAATTTCATACTTTTCCTGCATTTTGTTTTGCTTAACAAGCCTTATTGATGTCTCCACAAGATCCCTGACCATGGATTCAACATCTCTTCCGACATAGCCTACTTCAGTATATTTAGTTGCTTCTACCTTAACAAACGGGGCATCTATCAGTTTGGCCAAGCGTCGAGCAATTTCAGTTTTACCTACACCTGTAGGTCCTATCATCAATATATTCTTTGGCGTTATTTCATCTTTCATTTCATCGGGCAGGAGACTTCTTCTATATCTGTTTCTTAATGCGATAGCTACAGATTTTTTTGCTTTTTCCTGACCGATAATATATTTATCCAATTCAGCAACGATTTCCTTAGGTGTCATATTTTTCATTATATATCTCCTCCTAAAGATTCAATACTAATGTTGTTATTTGTATATACGCATATGGAAGACGCTATTTCCAGAGACTTCCTTACAATATTTTCAGCATTTAAATCTGTATTTTCATAAAGAGCCTTGGCTGCAGCAAAAGCATAATTTCCTCCTGATCCGATAGCAATAACATCATCATCTGGTTCAATTACTTCCCCATTGCCGGAAATCAATAATATGCCGTCTTTATCAGCAGCAAGCATAAGTGCCTCAAGACGTCTTAAAACTCTGTCTTTTCGCCATTCCTGAGCAAGTGAGACCGCAGCTCGTTTCAAATTTCCGCCGTGCTCTTCCAATTTATTTTCAAATTTTTCGGTCAATGTGAAAGCATCTGCTACCGAACCGGCAAATCCTGACAATACTTTACCTTTATATATTTTTCTAACCTTTTTTGCCTTATGCTTCATTATAGATGTCTCTCCGAAGGTAACCTGGCCATCACCTCCTATGCAGATATCGTTTTCATTTCTACGCACCGCAACGATGGTTGTTCCATGAAACATGATTCATTCCTCCACTACTCTTTATAATCGCATGATGTGTTCGAACATTGAAAATTAAAATTTGAATTCTTCATCTTCTTTTGTATTAATAGTGATTGGCACTTAGGGCATTTTTTATCTATAGGCTTATTCCATAATATAAAATTACAATTTGGATAACCGTTGCATCCATAAAATATTTTCCCTTTTTTACTTCTACGTTCTACAATTTCATTTCCGCATTCAGGGCATAACACACCGGTTTTGTTTACTATCGGTCTTGTATTTTTGCATTCAGGATAACCGGAACAAGCTAAAAATTCTCCAAACCTTCCTTGTTTTATAGCCATTGGCTTCCCGCAGTTTTCACAAATTTCATCCGTTAGTTCATCTTGGATCTCGATCCTTCTTATTTCATCATCCGCTTCATCCAATTCCTTTTTAAACGTACGGTAAAAGTCTTCTACGACCTTCTTCCAATCGATGATCTCGCTTTCAATGTCATCTAATTTTTCTTCCAAATCAGCTGTAAAACCTACATCTACGATTTTATTAAAATAATTCTCCATAAGGTCAGTAACAACAAAGCCCAGCTCCGTAGGAAAAAGTGATTTTTTATCCCTTTTAATATATTTTCTAGTGACCAAAGTGCTAATGATAGGTACATATGTACTCGGTCTTCCAATATTTTTTTCCTCGAGCTCTTTTACCAAACTGGCTTCAGTAAATCTTGAAGGAGGTTGAGTAAAATGTTGTTCAGGTAATAACCCCTTACACTCTAATATTTGGTTTTCATACATATCAGGCAGCATTTTCTCATTGGCTTCCGAAAATGAATATACTTTAAGAAAACCATCAAACTTTAATTGCGAGCCTGATGCCTTAAAGGTATAATCATTATTCATTATTTCCACCTGACTGCTGTCATATATGGCATTACTCATCTGGCTGGCGGTATATCTCTCCCAGATAAGCTTATACAATTTGTATTGATCATTTGTTAATGCACCCTTTATATTATCCGGATGCAGCGTAATATATGTCGGGCGTATTGCCTCATGAGCATCCTGAGTATCTTTTTTTCTATTAGAATATACATTATTTCCAATATATTCTTTAGTATAATTCTTTTCAATATACTCCTTAGCAGCTTCTCGAGCTTCATTCGAAACACGAACCGAATCTGTTCTTATATATGTTATCAGCCCAATGGTTCCTTCTCCCGGAATATCAATACCTTCATACAGCTGCTGAGCTATCATCATCGTACGGTTTGTAAAGAAACCCAGCCTGTTAGATGCTTCTTGTTGCAGAGAGCTTGTGGTAAAAGGAGGCAACGGCTTTCTTATTCGTTCCTTCTTTTCAACCTTGGTGATTCTGAAACCGGTCTTATCTAGAGAAGCAAGAATATTCTCAGCTTCTTCTTTATTGTTAATCTCAATTTTCTTGCCTTTGTATTCACTTAATTTGGCTTCAAACGATTGAGATTTAGCACTTTCTGAATATAACAAAGCCGTAATCGTCCAATATTCTGTTGGAATAAATGAAAGTATTTCTTTTTCTCTATCACATATGATTTTTAGTGCCGCGGATTGTACGCGTCCGGCACTTAATCCTCTTTTTATTTTCTTCCATAACAAAGGACTGATGCTGTAGCCTACCAACCTGTCAAGAACGCGACGTGCTTGCTGTGCATCCACAAGACCCATATCTATTTGTCTTGGTGACTTTACTGCACTGGTTATAGCGTTCTTTGTAATTTCATTAAACTCGATCCTGCATTTGTCATTTTTATTTATGTCCAAAATTTGAGCAATATGCCAGGATATTGCCTCTCCTTCTCGGTCAGGGTCTGTAGCAAGTATCACCTTCTTGGCTTTTTTGGCTTCCTTCTTTAATTCCTTTATTACATCGCCTTTTCCTCTAATATTTATGTACTGTGGTTCAAAATTATTTTCTATATTTATTCCCATTTTACTTTTAGGTAAATCACGTACATGTCCCACAGATGCAATCACTTTATATTTGCTGCCTAAAAACTTACCAATGGTTTTTGCTTTTGCTGGCGATTCCACAATTACCAACGATTTTTCTGCCATCGTTTCACCCCATAATTTCTTTTTCTTCTAATACCAACTGCTTTTTTTGATTATATGCATATCATCTTTATTTTGCAACAACTATTTTGCCTGCCATTTTTACAAAGCCTTTTATTTCTAAAATTGTTAATAAAGCATTTATCTCAGATGATTGCATTTTCAACTTATTCATTAATATTTCCATATGGACCGGCTGAGTCTCATAAATAATATCCAGCAGTTTTCTTTCAACTGTTCCAAGCTGATCTTTTACTATATCTTTAGTCTTTACAATATTAAGCTCTTTTAAAAATCCATTTATATCTATCAGAGGTATGGCACCTTCTTTTATCAACCTATTTGTTCCTTTACTATAAATGCTTTCAATATTTCCCGGCACAGCATAGATATCCCTTCCCTGCTCTAAGGCATATTCTGCAGTAATCAGAGAGCCGCTATGAACACCTGCTTCCACTACAACTATTGCATTTGATAAACCGCTTATAATTCTGTTTCGAGCCGGAAAGTAATAGGGAAATGCAGGAGTACCCGGTTCATATTCGGAAATAACAGCACCGTTTTCTATTATTTTATTCATCAAATGCTGGTTGGCTTTAGGATAGCATATATCCACACCGCATCCTAAAACAGCAATTGTCCTTCCTCCGCCTTCTAATGCACCCTTATGAGCATAAGTATCCGCTCCGTATGCCATACCGCTGACAATGGTTTTGGAATATTCACTAAGCTTTTGTGCTATGCTGTAAGATGCCCATTTGCCGTATGCAGTTGCTTTTCTTGCTCCGACTATTGCTATCGGCGATTCATCTTCCGCTGTCAGATTTCCTCTCATATACAGCATAAAAGGAGGATCGTATATTTCTTTTAATAGCTTTGGATATAAGGGATCAGTGTATACGATCGCTTTTATTTCTTTTTCAACAATAATTTTATAAATATCATTAGCTTTATTTAAATCCTTCTGTGACATAATATATTTTATCATATCATCATTTATACACTGCATTGCTTTCAGAGCATTTTCTGATGCATGATATATAGCTTCACTGCCGCCAAAAGTCTTCAGCAATTGTATCTTGATAGAATCATTTACTTTTTCCAATGACTTTAACCAAATATCATATATTATCTTCTCCATAAATAAAACCTTTCACATTATAATTAGGGATTTAGAGGTTAGAGGTTGGAGGTTAGGGCAACTGATAACTGAAAACTGAAAACTGACAGTTAAGGAAGAAATTTTGCTTTTCGCAAAATTTCAACATTATCTTTCAGTTGTCAGCTGTCAATTTTCAGTTTGCTTATACCCTTTTCTCTCTTCTCTTTTCTCTAAGTTAAACGATAAACGATACACGATACACTGATGCGAAGCATCATAGTTATCAGTTATCAGATAATATCCCTATATTTCTTATCCAGGCTCCTATACTGTATCGCTTCTGCGATATGCATAGATTTGATATTCTCACTGCCATCTAGATCTGCAATAGTTCTGCTCAGTTTAATGACACGATTGTAAGCTCTGGCACTAAGAGACAGCTTTTCAAAAGCAGATTCCAGCAACGCTTTACTATCTTCTTCCAGTACACAATACTTTTTTATCTGTTTTGCGGTCAATTGGGAGTTAAATAGTATTTTATCCTTTTTATATCTTTCCAGCTGCAAACTTCGTGCAGCTTCAATCTCTTTCCGCATTTCCTCTGAGCTTCTATTATTAACTTCAGATGATAATTCCTTATATTTCACCGGGAAAACCTCTATATGCATATCCATCCTATCTAAAAGAGGTCCTGAAATTTTAGACATATATTTTGTAATTTGACTTGGCTGACATGTACATTCGTGAGTCATATCACCATAATATCCACAGGGACATGGATTCATACTGGCCGCAAGAATGAATCTTGACGGGAATGTAAAGGATGCATTGACACGACAAACCGTCACCTTTCCATCTTCCATCGGTTGACGAAGAGTTTCTAGAACACTCCTGCTGAACTCAGGAAATTCATCTAAAAATAATACTCTATTATAGGAGGTTTCAAGGATATATCAGAAGGGAGGTTTCAAAGGGATTATGAAACCTTTTCCATCAGATATCTGTACTTATGAGTCAGTTGACTGATTATCGCTAATGATTTGAAATTCAATGTCAATGAGCCATCAGTACCGACTACAATTGCCTCAATATCTTTCAGCAATTCTTTACGGGTATACTTACTTGCGATACTTCCATTATTAGCCTCTTCCTGCAACTTATCATTTTCATCTTCAAAGACCTTGATTATCTCGTCAACCTCTTTCATCTCTCTAAAAATGTCTTCATTGGTCTTCGATAACATATCAATCTTGTCTTGAAGTTCTTGAGCAAAGTCTTCTAAAGGCTTGAGTCTGCTATCAAGTTGGGTCTTTGTAAAGCTGTCAGATAGATATAAGTCAAGGAGTTTGTCCTTTTTAAGATTGGTATCTCTTAATTGATGTTGAGCCTCTTGAAT
>JAAYPU010000179.1 GCA_012519645.1 Clostridiales bacterium
TACTGGAAGCGCTGTCTCCATCTACTCCGGAATAGGATTGTTCGAATACAATGCTTGCCGACAGTGCCAGTGGTTTATCCTGAGCATATTTATAGCCTAAGTATCCATTTATGATCATGACTCCTTTATCATGTATATTACCGCTGATACGTGCTTCTCTTTCTATATTAATCAGTCCTGACTTGCCCCTGTATGTAGTTGCTGTGATTTTGCTTGGCTTTCCGAAGCTGTATTCTCCCGTACTAATAACTGCAAGTCCCACGATTTCACCTATTTTTTCGCCTTCGAGTTCCATTAAATAATCGCCCTCTTCAAACAATTCCAGCGTCCTTTCCTCATAGCGATTACTTCTGTAAATCTTTTCTTCAATAGCTTTTTCAACATGCTTCAATGAAACAATCTGACTGTCATCACTATTAGCCCATGCATCTGCCTCAAATAGCAAATCCATAACCTTGCTGAATTGTGTGCTCAATCTCTTCTGATGAGCTGTCATACGCGTGCTATATTCCATTATTTTTGCGACGGCTTGAACATCAAAGGGTTTAAGATTTACTTTTTTACATTGATCTGAAATCAATCTAGCCATCTTTACGATGTTTTCCTCTGTGTTATCCATTTCCGTATCAAAATCGGCTTTTATTTTAAAGAGCTTTTCAAATTTTTATCATAATTTAATAATAAACTGTATATATATGGATTCCCTATAAGGATGACTTTTACATCGAGCGGGATCGGCTCCGGTTTTAGTGCTAAAGGCGATGCAAAACCATATTGTGACTCAACGCCTTCAATGCAGATTTCGCTTGTTATTAATGCACGCATCAAGCCTTCCCATGCAAAGGTATTGGATAATATCTCCGATACCTGCAGTATGATATATCCCCCATTTGCCTGGTGAAGAGAACCCGACTTGATATATGTAAAATCAGTTCTTGCGATACCCATTTCCATTTTATAATCAATGCTTCCCAGTAAATTTTTATATGTTGGATGATTTTCTATGATTAGCGGAGCACATGTTCTGCTGCTGTTGTCTACAAAGAGATTCACATTATACCACTTGAAAAAGGCTTCCGGGGATGATGTTATTTGTAAAATTGCCAAAGGATTATTTCTATCTTCATCTCCTTTTTTAAAATTGGATATATGTTCAATGATATCCTCTCTGAGCATGCTGCAATATTCAACTGCTTTGGTACAATATGAAAATTTATTTTTTATTTTTTCTATGTAGATATCTATAATTTTAGCTCCAAACTCATTATCCAGGTTTTTAAATCTTTTTTGATATTCTTCCTCCAAATCCTTGATTTCATTAAATATGTCTACTGTTTCCAATCCTAGAGAGTTGCTTTTTTCTCTCAGGTTTTCATAATCTTCTTTGCTCAGACTCCGATACTCCTCTTCTTTCATGGGTTCTCCATCTTTTAGCGGAGTACTCATAAGTCCTTTATCTGTTTGAAAAAATCGGAAATCAAATTTTTCAGCTATTTTATTGAGTTCCTGAATAAGGTTTTTAGATTCGTCATCGTATTGCTTGAATAGAGCATTTTTCATGCTTTCATAATCTTTACTCTCAAAAGCATTTTCTATATCCTTCCTGATCCCTGAAATCATATGCTCGATTTCTTCTTTAAATGCCTTACCGTCTCCGGCATTTAAACCAATGGCAAGAGGCTTATTACTGTCATTAAAGTTATAAACGTATATCCAATCCTTGGGTACATCTCTATTACTTGCTTTTTCTGATGTAAGATGATGAACAAAACTGTTTCTTCCTGTTCCGCTTTGGCCGGAAACATAGATATGATAACCTCTTCTGTTAGTTTGCAAACCAAACTCCAAAGCCCTGATAGCTCTGTCTTGTCCTATAATACCCTTTAAAGGCTCTATATCATCTGTTGTTTTAAATCCTGCTTTGCTCATGTTATATGTCACTTTCAGCTGCTCTACCGGGACTTTGTATTTATCAATCATAGGATCAGACCTCCAAAAAATCTATAAAAATATTTTAATGCTCGTGACCTTCCTCCGGCACTATACAAATAAACTCCAGAGGCTCTTCATTCTTATTGATAAACTGGTGAAGTACATTTGCAGGAATAAAGGCATACGAACCTGGTTCTAAATCATAATCGATACCATCCATATTCAGTTTTCCTTTTCCTTCTAAAACATATACGATATGCGGCCAATCATGCAAATGCTTTGCACTGTGTCCGTCTTTCCCCAGTTCCCATATGCGCATAACATAGCCTTCCCATCCCTCCTTAGGCGATATCAGTACCCTCACAGACTTATTTTTAACGTTGGAATCAATATGGAGACTTTTTTCAACCTTAGACTTATGTGAAATGATCATGCTTTCACCCCCCAATTTAATATATTATACCATAAAAAACAATGAATTGACTTAGTATTTAATATACAATAACATTATAACGATGATGAAAATTATGGAGTATTACTATGGTCAATTTAAGGTATAGAGATAATAAAGTATTATATACATCACTTATAAATATATCACTTCCTATTGCTTTGCAGTGGTTTATCACATCATCTCTTAATCTGGTAGATAATCTGATGATAGGTCAGTTGGGAGAAGCAGAATTCTCTGCAGTGGGTATGGCAAATCAGCTATTTTTTATATATACATCCTTATTCTTTGGATTTACCAGCGGTGCAGGTGCCTTTGTCGCTCAATTTTGGGGAAATAGAGACTTATCAAATATTAAGAAAGTCTTAGGATTTTCACTTATTTTTACCTTCATTGCTGGCTTGATCTTCTTTATTGCTTCATTCATTTTTCCGGAAAACGTTATGCGCATCTTCTCCAAAGATGCTGTAGTTATCGAACATGGCATTAAATACCTTACGATCGTTTCCTTTACTTTCTTATTAATGGCAATTACGATACCTCATGCTTCTGTATTGAAAATCACCGAGCAAGCAAAGCTACCAATGAAAGTAAGTGCAGCCGCTTTTATTATAAACACTGCTTTAAATTATGCTCTTATATTCGGAAAATTCGGATTTGAACCTATGGGCATACAAGGGGCTGCTTATGCGACAATAATTGCAAGGCTCTGTGAAATGCTGCTGATGCTCTATTTTGTATATGTAAAAAACAACATTGTACGAGGTACTTTTTCTGAATTATTTTCATTCAATTCCCATTTTGCTAAACGAATATTAACGACAGCTTTCCCCGTAGTAGTAAATGAAGCTTTCTGGGGGCTGGGAATGACAACCTACGGTATAATCTACGGTCATATGGGCACGACAGAATATGCGGCAATTCAAGTAAGTAATACGATATATACTCTGTTCATTATGGCTATATTCAGCATTGGTGACGCTACCTTGATCCTTATCGGAAAAGAGTTAGGTCAAAATAATGAAAAACAGGCTTACGCTAATGCAATAAAGCTTCTTTCCATAAGTGTTATTCTCGGCTTACTGTCAGGTATCGTTTTAATAATTTTGGCTCCTGTTATAGTAAGGTTGTTTAATTTCACAAACTCGGGTAAACAATTTGCGGCAGTTATACTGACAATATACGGTTCCGTTATGTGGCTGAAGATATTCAACGGCATTAATATAGTCGGTGTGTTCCGCGGCGGCGGCGACACTAAATTTGCTATGTTTACTGAAGTATTTACCGTTTGGTTTGTCGGCATACCTTTAGTGCTGACAGGAGGGCTGCTGCTTGAGCTCCCTCTGTTCATTATTGTTCTCATGGCACAATTCGAAGAGGTCGCCAAAGCAATCATATGCTTTACAAGATTAAAATCTAAAAAGTGGATCAATAATATAATCCACGACATGTAACCATTCTTCTATTCATTTTTCATGCTTACCGCTTTCAGTCTTTCTTTTATGATTTCTTTATACTCATCTTTTTTTAATGCGCCTACTACCGGCATTCCAACCACATTTCCTTTGCTGTCTACAAATATTGTGGTAGGTATTGCAGAGATATTATGGTTTAGATAATTAAAAATGTTTTCGTCCATTAACAAGTGAGTATATGTCGCACCACTTTTTTCTGTTATCTGCAGTGCTAATTCTTTATTGGTTTTTTGGCTTACATCCACCATGATTCCTATGAGATTTACGTTCATTTCATCCAATTCTTTATAAAGCCTGCCCAAATCCGGCATTTCATCAATACAAGGACCGCAATAAGTACCCCATATATTAACCATTGTTAAAACGTATTCATTAAAGATCTCTTGCGTCCATGCATTTCCATACAAATCCTGCGTAGTAAAGTATGGGAATTCATTATTGCTGCTTATTTCTTTTCCTGCATCGGGGGCCGTCAGTATTTCGTTATCGCTGCCGCATCCACTTAGCATAATCAGTATTGTTATTAGCAAAATCATAAACCTCTTCATTTTGGAATCCACCTTTTAATTTATTCTTAGAATATTTATTCCCTAAAATTTATTATATTAACAAAACTTATATATTAAAAAATCATCAGCTTTAACTGATGATTTTTTCTGTAAGATCGTGGTTTTTAACCTATTCGACGTATACTTCAACCTTAGTATGGTGTTCTTCATCCTCTATGTCGACAATCTTTCCCTCTGCTCCGCTTTTCACAGCTTCTAATACCTCTTTAATATCTTCCTGCTTTAATCCGGCTTCTTTAAGCTCCGGTGAGAAAGCCGTCCCTAACTTCAATCCTACATCTACCAAACTCAAAGGAATATTGACCTTTACCTTCACACTGTCGTTTTCATCTTTTATCCGAACTTTCAGCCATTTAGGCGGATTTGAAGATATTGTTTCAGCGCCGATCTCTTCTCCTAATGCCTCCATAAGCTCTATTGCTTCATTTGAACTGATTTTGCCTTCCTCTACCATTTTTAAGATTTGAATTTTTTCTTCTTTTAATCACATTTTCATAACCCTCCACTTATTCACTTAATAATCTTAAGGCTTCATCCTTATCGATTTCGCCTTTACTTAATTTATCTAGAATTTCTTTTCTGTTGATGCGTATTTTATCTTCGATATGATATCCCATAGCTTCAATCACTTCATCCAGCTTATTTCTTACAGTAGGATATGAAATACCCAACTCTTTTTCTATTTCTTTAATATTTCCTCTGTTTTTGATAAATACCTCAATAAAATACTTTTGCTCTTTAGTTAGCCTGCAGAATTTGCACGGGTCAAATTTGCCCCGGATAGATGTTCCACAGTCTCCACATGTAATTTCTGTTATTTTTAAATTGCCGTCACATATGGGACATTTGCCTAAAGCTTCTCTGTTCTTCACTTCATCACCTCTATTATATAGTTTTTATTAAAACTTTTACCTTTTTCCCATTTTTATCTATTGCATCAACATTTACTAATTCGAAAGGCTCGGTATGGGATAAGGTTTGGAAAAGCTCTTCCATACACACATTTAGATCTTCTTGAGGCATCTGAATATCTTTTAAGTGTTTAAGACCAAAATTAACAAAGCCTTTTACAGTCTTAATTTTTAATGAGGGTATGGGCAGAATAAAATTTCCGATCCTTATGAGTATTCTTATTTTTTTTGCACTCATTATATTTACTCCTGATAATAAATTAATATTTTTAATTTATATATTAATAATATTAATA
>JAAYPU010000180.1 GCA_012519645.1 Clostridiales bacterium
GGTTACACCCATCAAGTCACTTCGCTCACGTTTATAGTTTATTATGCTTCGCTCCTGTTGAACGATAGCTGAACGATAGTTGAACAATAGTTTCCAAAAGCCTGAAACAAGAAACCTACTCCGGACTTCGGACTTCGGACTTTTAAGATTAAGAGTTACTAGTTATTCAGATACATAGTTTGTCAGTTTTCCTATCTTTTCTATAACGCATTCTATCTTATCCTTTGGCTGCAGAAATCTCGGCGGGTCAAATCCCATCCCCACTCCAGCAGGTGTACCGGTCATGATAATATCACCCGGAACCAGTTCAATTCCTTGTGACAATATGCTTATTTGTGTTGGTATATCAAAAATCATATGCTTAGTATTTGAATCCTGACGCAGCTCACCGTTCACAAAACATTTGATATCCAGTTCCACCGGAAAGGGTATCAGGCTTTTATATACAATCCAAGGACCTATGGGGCAATGAGTGGATAAGCTCTTCCCCTTCAGCCATTGATTATGCCTTTTTTGCAGGTCCCTTGCCGACACATCATTTCCTATGGTATATCCGAAAATATGACCTTCCACATCTTCCGGTCTGATATTAATGCCTCTCTTTCCGATAATGACCACCAGCTCAGCTTCATAATCCAACTGAGAGGTTGCATTGGCATGCCTAAGGATAATATCATCAGGGCCAGTACATGGATATGCCATTTTAGAGAAATATATAGGGTATTTCAACTCATCATCTGTTTTCGTAAACTTTTGCATCTCCTGAATATGTTCTTTATAGTTTTTGCCCAGACAGAAAACGCTTCTTTTAGGATAAGGTATGGGCGACAGAAGATTTATTTGTCGGAGGGGGATCTTCTCCAAATCATTATCCTTTTTTATTTCATCATAAATTCCTGCATATAAATCATCATCATAAGTATCTATAAGCTCATTCATGTCTTTCGGAGCCTCTGTATTTCTTTTTTTATATATCCCTTTTAAAGGAAAAAACAAATCCCTGTCCGCATCAATGACACCAACCATGTATTCGTCATTATATCTTCCATATCCATAAATCATATTATTCTCTCCTTATTTTCCGTATTTGCCTGTACAATTTCTTTTAACATAGATTGTATCATTAATTATTATTTTTGGAATAGTTCATATAAAAACATTAAATCAAGAGGGCACTTTAGTGCCCTCTTTTACCAATCGATATTAAAGTAATTGCATTATCTCATCTTTTATATTTTCAATTAATTCATCGTTAACTTTACCTTTTGCAAATTCAATGATATCTTTTATCGTTTTATTTTTGTATATTCCTACTAACGGATGATTCACTAAATCACCAAAATACTTTTCCAAGATAGATTTGGCTTCTTTATCTTTAAGAAGTTCTCCCAAAGTGCTATCCATTGAAAATCTGCTCATGTCATCTTCCCTTCTCAGATTCATTATTAATTAATGTTTTCAGTACATTTTATGAAATGAATCTAAAAAGGTTAAGAATATCTCACGAATAATTATTTGCCAGTAATTCCTTCATGATCTCATAAATCTTTCTTGTAGTATTCACATTTCTGATTGTCATCTCATCTTAAGAATTATTTTACTGCAAACATGACATAGAACGAATAATCCGTGCCTGCATCCGCATCATTTCCTGCCGTATAATTGATATGCTGGAAAATTACTTTTAATTTATACTCATCATTACTGACCTCAAAGCTCATCTCTTCCGGAGATAATGCACTTTTTGCGCCAACCACTTCATCCAAAATCTTTTTTGCATAATCATATAAATCAGTTCCTATAAGCTCTTTCCCTGATACATCAAGCACGGCTACATGCGCGTCATTATTGGATAATGAGGTAATCTTCAACTTATAAGGATACCCTTCAAGCTCAAAGTCACGGTCAGTAATTTCTTTTTCATTCATGTGCCTTCCAATAAAGGCATTCATCAACATATCATATCCTGAAACCGGCAAAGGCTGCTGAGAATCCAAAGCAACGCTGTAGAAGCTCAGTTCTCCCGGATAATTCGGATATGTCGGTTCAAACCCGAACAAAGATTCCATATCCTTATAAATCATAAAATCTTCAGGTATCCATTCGATATATTCTAAAGAACTGCTTCTTTCGAGGTAATATAAAATATTTGTTACTTCAATTTTTGCTTCTTTTGAAGCATTTTCATTCTTAATGATTTCTCCATTCACCAGCATGCCTTCATTTTCAAGAATATTTTCAATTCTATTTATTTGGCTTTGGCGGGAAACCGTAAAAGCATCAATGGGAGGTATTATTGAAACGATCGCAAAGAACGCAGCCAATAATGCAATAAGACCATTCCTTGAATCGGGTTTTATACTCAATAAAACACCTACCAAAATTGAGAAAATACCAAATATTGCTACATAATATCTTGCTTCCGTCACACCATAAGCATTCAATCTTATACCTACCGATATCAGTTGCATGATAACAAGAGGGACAAGTACTTTTGGAAAAACGCGGCGATAAAAAACAGCAAACCTGTTATCAAGCAGGCTCGATAGAACAAATATAAAAAACCCTGCGATAGAATACACTAAAACCATTGGCCCGACCTGACCGGATGGCCACGTAAGGGTAAACAATATTTTAAGAAAATATATAATCAATACAAGTGTATATGCCGTAATCAATGGTATAGCAATATATGAAACCAAAATATCCAGATACCTTGGATAGCTGCTTGCACGCTCGAGCACATCCGTATCGGTTTTTTCCTTTGAATTGAATTTAGGCAGGAGCTACAAATAATAAACAGGAGCAAACACAACCCATATGATAGTCATCGTATAAGCGTACGCATCTTCATTTACATTAAAAAGCAAAGTATCTATCGTTGCAATGATAGCCGCAATTCCGGCCATAAGGACGCCTGAATAAAGTGCGGATGTAAAAAATGATTTGAAATGGATCAAAGCAGTCTGATTGAAATTCACTTCAGTTTTATATGACGGTATCCATAATACCATGCACACCAATGCAAATACTGCCACGAAGCTTCTTATTGTAATCTCTGCATTGATTTCCAATGCTGATAATAATATGAGGAAATATCCGACAAGAAGAACCAGACTTGCTATATAAGCAAAAATCCTTCTCCTGTCATAAATATTTAATCTTTCAACCAAGATTTGAACTGCCATACCAAGAACGGCACCCACAACGAAGGTGAAAACAAGCTTTTGCTCCAACAGCGGCAGACTCATATTCATGGCGATCAATCTGAAAATAATTGCCGCTGCAGCAATCAGGCATACCATCGTCATGGGGAAACGCAGCCCTGCAATTGAAATACCTTTAATAATTTTTATTATCAAACCCTTTATACGTTCCATCTTATCCATCCTCACTTTCACGCAATAAAAAATTTTGCATTATTTTAATTAGACTCAAAAATAAATAAAAAGTTCATATTATTTCATATTATACCCATTTCATTTTAACATAAAGTTATTCTCTAATAATTTTTTCCAAAATTTCTGCTTTTCTACCTTCTTCTATGTAGCAAAAATAAAAAATTAGCTTTTGTAATACTTACAAAAGCTACCTTAACTCTTATTTCTATTTTTAATTCTTTGCTTGATGAAATTTCATCTATGAAATTTCATCAGTAGTGTTTATCAGCGTATCCGACCCAGCCGCCTTCTTTTATCAGAGTTTTGTCAAATTCGCCGACTCTGAAATCAATTTCTTCTGACTGACCTTCGGCAGTAACAATAATTTTATCATTATCAACATCTATTTTTATTGAGGTGTCTTTATTTGAATATTTCTTAAATAAATAATCGATCTTTTCTTTTGGCAGTTCTATTGCAAACATACCGCAATTATACATATTCTGCCTGAATATCCTCGCAAAGCTTTCCGCAATTACGGCATTTATACCGTTCACTTCCAAAGCCCACGGCGCATGCTCTCTTGAAGATCCGCATCCGAAGTTTTCCCTTGTAATAATGACTGCTTTATCTTTTATGTCTTCACAGTTATTAAAGTTTGGGAGTGATAAATCCTCCAACAAATAAGGCTTAAGCGCTTCCTTTGTTATTTCTGTAAGGTATTTTGCCGGTATTATTTCATCGGTATTTATATCGCTTCTGTCTAAAAATAAAACTTTTCCGTTAAAATTCTTCATTGTTATTCCACCACCTAACCCTTGTATAATCGGGAGTTTGTTATTTTCCCTTCAATGGCTGTAGCCGCAGCAGTTGCAGGACTCATAAGATGCACCATGCCGCCTTTACCCATTCTTCCGTTGAAGTTTCGGTTTGTTGTAGATGCAGCTACCTCACCTTCCGCAAGAACACCATTGCTCATACCAAGACAGGCACCGCATGTCGGATTGGTCACGCAAAAGCCTGCATCCTGGAAAATCTCTATGATGCCTTCCTTTAAAGCCATGGAATAAATATGCGGTGTCGCGGGGCTTACGATTCCGCGCACATCATCACTTATTTTTTTACCTTTAAGAATGCTTGCGGCAATCCTTAAGTCTTCAATGCGTCCGTTTGTACAGCTTCCAATGTATACCTGATCTACCTTTGTTCCTTCCATTTCGCTTACAGGTTTTACCTGGTCCGGTTTAAATCCAAAGGTTACCATCGGTTCTAAATCGCTGATATCATATTCCAATACTTTGTCATATGATGCATCCTCATCAGAAATCCATTTCGAATACTCAGCCAGTGCTTCTTCTTTGGAATTAAATTCATCCTTTATGAAATCCCACAAATATTCAACCGTAGTCATATCGGGATAGCATACACCGCAGGTACCTCCTGCTTCTATTGCCATATTGCACAAGGTCATACGTGATTCCATGGACATAGCATCCACAACAGGTCCTGTAAATTCTATGACTTTATTTGTTGCACCGTTTACAGTAAGCTCTTTGATAATGAAAAGTATGACATCCTTGGCATATACGCCCGGTTTTAAAGTACCTTTAAGAACGATTTTTATAGTTTCAGGATAATGGAAAGCGCAAACACCTTTCAGTATGCCTACTTCAAGGTCTGTTGTACCGACACCTGCCGCAAAAGCTCCGAAAGCTCCATGAGTGCAGGTATGGGAATCTCCCATGATAATTGTAAAGCCGGGCCTTACAAATCCTTTTTCCGGGAATATGGCATGACATACACCATTTCTACCAATATCAAAAAAGTCCTTGATTCCGTGTCTTCTTGCCCATTCGCGTAAAATCTTTCCCTGCTCTGCAGTTTTTGAATCCTTTGTCATGAAATTACAACCCCGATAGCAATAACTGACCTTATGGAGCGAGGAATGGACAGAGTTTTTGA
>JAAYPU010000181.1 GCA_012519645.1 Clostridiales bacterium
AATTTCCTCAAACTGAAAACTGAAAACTGAAAACTGAAAGATAAGGAAGGCTTTTGCATTTCATGCAAAAGCCTATTTTTATTTTTGCTTTGCTCCTGCGGAGCAGTAAACGAACTGATAACTGATAACTGAAAACTGACAGTTAAGGTTGACTTTGTTTTACAAAGTCAAATTTTTTAAGAATTGCACTTTATACAAAATCATCCTTAACTCTTAGTTCTTAGTTCTTAGTTCTTAGTTACGGAGACCTGAAACCTGACACCTTCTTACGAATAATGATATTCGGAATGCATATAATCTAATTATATAAAATATCCGTTTGGATAAAAAAAGAGATCAGGAGTTGATTATATACGATGGAAAATCTCGAACTTAGTGCATATCTCAGAAGTCTGGTCATAGGTACTGAAACGCAGGTGCCTATTACAGGCGGTCAATTTGTTCCTGCTATAAATTTTGATAATGCAGCCACCACTCCCCCGTTTGTATCGGTTATGAAGGGTATAACAAATTTTGCTCCCTGGTACTCATCTATTCATAGGGGTAAAGGTTATAAGTCAAGGATGACATCGAATATTTACGAAGAAGGGCGTCATATTATCGGGGATTTCGTAAAAGCAGACCCATCTAAAGACGTCATTATTTATACAAAAAATACAACAGAGTCAATCAATATGCTTGCCTACATCATGTCGGAAGAACATAAAGGGAAAGTAATACTTTCCACTGAAATGGAACATCTTGCAAATGATTTGCCTTGGCGTGACAAGTTTTTAGTAGATTACGTCAGTGTAGATGAAAAAGGATATTTGTCTTTAGATGACTTGGAATTTAAACTTAAGAAATACAGGGGAAAAGTTCACCTGGTAGCGGTTACCGGCGCTTCTAATGTAACCGGATATATTAACCCATATTATGAAATTGCCAAAATGACTCATAAATATGGTGCGAAAATATTGTTAGATGGTGCACAACTGGTTCCCCATGTGCTTGTTGATATGAAGCCATTTGCTTCTGACGAGCATATAGATTATTTAGTGTTTTCCGCACATAAAATGTACGCCCCATTTGGAGTAGGAGTTTTAGTAGGCCCAAAGGAGACATTTGAGAAAACACAGCCCGTTTATAAGGGCGGCGGAGATGTTCGTTTGGTTTCCAAAGACTTTATTGAATGGGATTTGCCTCCATTCAAAAATGAAGCAGGGACACCAAACATTATGGGTGTTATGGCATTAATAGACGCTATAAAAACTTTAAACAGGACTGATTTAAATAAAATCCATGAGTATGAAAATGGACTTATACATTATGCTATGGATAAATTAAAAAAAATTCCGGGTGTATCTCTTTACGGATATTCTTCAGATAATCAGCCGAAGGTAGCCCTTGTTTCTTTTACAATAGAAGATATTCCTCATAATATGATAGCCGAAATATTATCACGCCATTCGGGTATTGCCATTAGAGACGGTTTATTCTGCGCTCATACCTATGTTCAAAGATTACTGAATTTGACCGGTCAAGAGTTAAACTATTATCGTACACATCCGGATGTTACTCTGCCGGGAATGATAAGAATAAGCTTTGGATTATACAATAATTATGAGGAAATTAACAGATTCATAGAGGTTATATATAAAATTGCAGGCAATAAAAGGCAGTATGTTCAAAAATATAAAAAATATGTCATTGATTAGATAAAATATATATTTATTATCTGAAAATGCTGTGTTTAATTCTATTAAACACAGCATTTTAGTTAAAATAATTATTTATACATAAAATAAAGTAAAATAATATCGAAAAATTCAAACTATTGATATATAATGTTATTAATAAACAGTATTAAGTTACGCAGATAATGCAAGTTTAAAATGCAAAGGTGCTACAACATAAAAGGAGGGAGACCTTTATGTCCAAGATTACATTTAAATTCATGTCCATTGTTTCAATTCTGATGATTGTTGCTTTTCTATTGATAGCCGGTGTTTTTTTCACAACATCATCGAAAATAATCATCACATTAGTTATGGTACTCATTTTTCTGGCTGTAAATGCTATTATATTTATTCTTACTAAAAAGTTAATTGGAAACCCAATACATAAAATCCTTGATGTTACAGAGGCATTAGCTATAGGAAACACAGAGAATAAAATTCAAGTTAAGGGTAATGACGAAATTTCTGCGCTTATGAATTCAATAAACAAGGTGTCCGAAGGCATAAAACAGCAGGCATTATTTGCAGATAAAATATCTCAGGGGGAAGTGGAGATATCAATTGAACCTAAATCGAATAAAGATTTATTATCCATAAGTATGCAAAAGATAGTTGAAACATTACAAGCACTCATAGAGGGCGGGCGAATATTGACAATAGCAGCAGCTGAAGGTGATTTTACTGCAAGAGGGAATTCCGAAATATTCCAAGGCGGGTTTAATAAGCTGGTCAGAGGTTTTAACGTTATTATGGGTACGCTTGTTGGGCATTTTGATAATGTGCCAATGTCTATAGCCTTTATTGATAAGAATTATGAAATCAAGTATGTAAACAATAAAGTGGCTGAAATACTTAATATGGACAAGAAAGAGATAATCGGCAGGAAGTGCTACGAATTATTGCATTTGGATGTATGTAATAGTGAATTATGTCCTGCAAGATCATCATTTGAAAAGGATACTACCGTAGAAAGAGAAGCACAACAAGGTTCGAAGTACTTCTCAATTAAAACGGTTCCATACAAGGACCGAGAAAATATAGTCGGTGTTATGGAGCTGATTATCGATCATACAGAGGAAAAGAAAGCTGTTATAGCTACTGAAAAACGTGCTAAATTCCAAGCCATACATGCTCAAAGATTACAGCAATCCCTTGAAAAACTGGCTAACTGTCAATTAGATATAGATACCGAAATAGACGAAGCAGATGAGGATACGGAAATAATAAGATCAAATTATTTGAGACTCAATAACAGCTTGAAGGCTACTACAGAAAGCTTAAAAAGCTATATCGAAGAGCTTTCCGATATTCTTGCAAAAATGGCAGGCAGAAACTTCAATATAACTATAGAAAGAGAGTATTTAGGTGATTTCAGCGAATTAAAGGATTCTATCAATCATATAGTTGAACAATTGAGCTCTGTTCTGATGGAAATTAGAAATGCCGCAGAACAGGTGGAAACAGGATCTGAGCAGGTTGCAATTTCAAGTCAAAGTCTGTCTCAGGGTGCATCGGTGCAGGCGAGCTCAGTCGAAGAAATCAGTGCTACCGTTACTCAAGTTGCAGAACAGATAAAAGAAAATGCGGCAAATGCAACAAAAGCAAATACGCTGTCAATTAAAGCAAAAGAAGATGCCCAAAGCGGAAATGCTCAAATGGCACATATGCTTAGAGCAATGAATGAAATTAATGAATCATCTAAGAATATTTCTAACATTATAAAAGTAATAGATGAAATTGCCTTCCAAACAAATATACTTGCTCTTAACGCAGCAGTAGAGGCTGCAAGAGCAGGAGAACACGGAAAAGGCTTTGCAGTCGTAGCGGAAGAAGTAAGAAACTTAGCAGCGAGAAGTGCAAAAGCTGCGAAGGAGACAACAGATTTAATAGATAATTCCATCAAAAAGGTGGAAGAAGGTTCTACTATTGCAAAGGAAACTGCAGAGGCATTGGATAAGATAGTAAAAGGTGTTACTGATGCAGTAGAGATCGTAGGTCTGATTGCAGAAGCATCTAACCAGCAAGCAGTTGCAATGTCTGAGATCAATCATGGAATCGAACAAATTTCCAGCGTTACACAAAGCAATACTGCAACAGCTGAGCAGAGTGCATCTGCAAGTGAAGAAATGGCCGGACAAGCGTTGATGCTGAAAAGTATGATTGAAGAATTTGAATTTAAACATGTCACAACTAAAAAATTAGCCGGAAACTCGCAAAATACTAAAAAAATAGGCGGACCTAAAAAGAACTCTCCTGAAATATCATTAGAGGATGATCATTTCGGAAAATACTAATAAGGACAGTAAATTATAGTTTTTATTAAAAGCTCTCAATTAAGTTGATTGAGAGCTTTTATCATAATTATTTTATTACATAAAAAAAGATGATTAATATTAAAGGAATAAAATGCTTGATATATGGGGATTTATATGATATATTTAATTTGTTAAATAATTATGGATATTAGTTCTTGTGCCCTCCTAAATTTTATTGGAGTGAAGTATAAAGAATGCTAAGGTCCAGGTAAATTTTAGGAGGAAAAAAATGGCTGACAAAATCATAGTATGCAAAGATTGCAACAGCGAATTTACTTTTACTGAAGGAGAACAAGCTTTCTACAAAGAAAAAGGATTCGAAAATGAACCACAAAGATGTCCTGATTGCCGTAGAGCAAGAAAGCAACAGAGAAATAATAACAGAAGTTATTCAAATAACGACAAGTGGTAAGTAAAAGGAGAGGTTGACTCTCCTTTTTTTATAATATACGCAAATAAATGAATATTATAACTAAAAGTAGTTTTTATATTTTTTTGGAGGGTACATATGATCAAGCTTGGAGAAATTCAGAGTTTAAAAATTTCCAGAATGGCCTCCGTAGGTGCATATCTTTTTTCAGAAGACTATCCTAAAGAAGAAATATTATTACCTTTGTCGCAAGTACCTCGGGAGAAAAACCCGGGAGATAATATTGATGTATTTGTATATAGGGATTCTAAAGACAGACTTATTGCGACAGTAAGAAGACCTTTATTGACTCTTGGACAGACAGGAGAATTAAAAGTATCAGAAGTATCTGATATTGGAGCCTTTTTAGATTGGGGACTTGAGAAGGATCTGCTGCTGCCGTTTAAGGAGCAAGCATGCAGAGTAATCAAAGGGAATTCATATTTGGTTGGTGTATATATAGATAATAGTGATAGATTATGTGCTACCATGAATGTATATAAAATGTTAAAGAGTAATTCGCCTTATTCGGCCGGTGACAAAGTGGAAGGAAAAATATATCTTATAAAGAAGGACATGGGCGCTTTTGTAGCAGTAGACAATCAATATCATGGTCTTATTGCATTAAATGAATTGTATGGGAAATATCAATGCGGAGATAGAATCGAAGCAAGGGTCGTAAAAGTAAGGGATGACGGTAAGTTAGATCTATCCTTGAGAGAAAAGGCATATAAACAAATGGACTCGGATGCGAAAATAATACTTAAAGAGCTGATTGAGAATAACGGCATATTATATTTGAACGATGACAGCAGTCCGGAAATAATAAATAAAAGGCTAAATATGAGCAAACGCGCATTCAAAAGAGCTGTTGGCAGGTTATTGAAAGAGGATATGATATTGTTTACGGAAAACGGAATAAAGCTTAAAAGTAATGGTGATTAGTTAATTTAAATATAACAATACCAAATAAACTGTTTAAACCTGACAAATTTAAGGTAAATTATAATTGATAAATAAAAAATTAATAATAAATAATAAAAAGGAGGATTTTATTATGCTTTGGAAATGTACTGTTTGCGGAATGACTGTTGAGGGGAATGATGCACCCGATAAATGTCCTAAATGTGGTGCTCCAAAAGAAAAATTTGTCCAGTTATCTGAGGAAGAAGCGAAGAAAGTATATGTATCTGAAAGAACTAATGATATACATATGGAAATCATTGGATACTGTGACAAGATATTCAGACTGTGTAAAGAAGGAATCGATTTAGATTTGGACCCGCCATGTGTTGCTTTATTTAATAATGCAAAAGATGAAATATATACTATAAAACAACGATCAAAAGCAGAAATTGCCGGACATGTCGGTAAAGGAAAATGGTAGGCAGGTGTATATCATGGAGTTAAAAGGAAGCAAGACAGAAAAAAACCTAAGAGAAGCTTTTTCGGGATAATCAGAAGCAAGAAATAAATATACATATTTTGCTTCACGAGCAAAGAAAGATGGTTATGAACAAATTGCAGCGATTTTTCAAGAAACAGCTGATAATGAAAAAGAACATGCAAAGATTTGGTTTAAGCTATTAGAAGGAATTTCAACTACTGAAGAAAATCTTGTTGCAGCTGCAGCAGGTGAACATTACGAGTGGACAGATATGTATAATCGTTTTGCAGCAGAAGCTTATGAAGAAGGTTTTGATGATATAGCAAAACTTTTTGAGGGCGTAGCAAAAATCGAAAAGCTACATGAAGAAAGATATAAAAAATTACTGGAGAATGTCAGAGAAAATAAAGTATTTAAAAAAGATGAAGTGGTTATTTTTAAGTGCCGAAATTGCGGACATGAAATATCTTCAGATACCGCACCTGAAGTGTGTCCTGTTTGCGACCATCCGATGGCATATTTCCAGATCGAAGTACAGAACTATTGATAGCATATTAAATAAGCAGAGTGAAAACCACTCTGCTTATTTTTTTATAGAAAATAGGGAGAAAGTTGAACGATGGTTGAACAATAGTTGAGCAATAGCAATTGATTTAAGATTTATGATTTATGATTTATGATTGAATGTGGGAATTTGACTTTTGTCAAATTTTTTCCTGAATTACTCATTATTAATTCTCCTATGCACTATCCCTATCCCATGTGCAGATTGCCACGCTTCGCTCGCAATGACATCTATACTCTATACACTGGTGCTGCGCATCCATACACGATAAACGATAAACGATAACCGATACACCGATGCGAAGCATCATCGGACTCCGGACGAACCCTAATCACTAGTCACTAATCACTAATCACTAATCACTTTTCCAGAGACCAAAGACCTGAGATTTGACATTAGTTGTCAAGTATTCTTCCGTCTACGGATATGGTTACCACATTCCAAGGAATCATTTTTTCGCTGTTTCTCAAAGCAGTAGTTACCGCGCTAACGATACCGCCACAGCAAGGAACTTCCATCCTTAAGACTGTGACGCTTTTGATATCATTGTTAGCTAAAATATCAGTCAGCTTTTCTGAATAATCGCCGCTGTCAAGCTTAGGACATCCAATTAAAGTTACCTTATTTTTTATAAAATCATTATGAATATTTCCATAAGCAAAAGCTGTACAATCTGCGGCAATAAGCAGGTGCGCATTTTTGAAGTAAGGCGCATTGGGCGGTACCAGCTTGATTTGACACGGCCACTGACGAAGCTGTGATTCTATGAGAGGTGTTGATACGCTTTCTGCTTGAGGCTCATCTTTTTTATTCATAACCATTGCTCGGCTGCCGGGACATCCGTGAGATATAACTGCGGATGTATTTTTTTCAGCCATTCGAATTTTCACTGCTTCTTCATCAAAGGCTGCGCATTCACGTTCTTCGATAGTAATTGCGCCTGTCGGACATTCAGGAAGACAATTCCCAAGACCGTCACAATAGGATTCAGAAATTAATTTAGCTTTGCCGTCAATAAGCTGTAATGCTCCTTCATGGCATGCGTCGATGCATATACCACAACCATTACATTTGCTTTCATCTATTTTGATAATATTTCTTTTCATTTTAATTCTCCTTTCGAAAATTGCTTATTTCTTGTATCTTTAGCATTAGTATAATATAATAAAATGAACAAATCTGTAGCCAAGGATACAAAATGATGCGGAGCATCAGAAAATAGGGTATAGGGAATTTTAGTGGTTCGAGGTCCGGAGTCTAATTAACTAAGAACTAAAAACTAAGAACTAAGAGATAATGTAGAAATTTATGAATAAAATTCATGATTTCCTTGCATAAGTTCGCCAACTATTTGTTTCACAAATAGGGCGAGCTAATATCAGTTTTCAGTTGTCAGTTGTATAACCCTAATCACTAATCACTAACCCCTAATCACTAATTAAGGAAAGGAACAAGGCTATGTACGAAAAATGGATGGATGTATTATCTCAAACGACATTGTTTGAGAGTATTTTATTTGAGGATTTAAAACCTATGATAGAGTGCATACGACCAAAGCTAATGAGATTCAAAAAAAACAATTATATTGTAATTGCCGGCGATGATTTTGACGGTGTAGGTATTCTTCTTGAAGGTACTGCAACAGTCATTAAGGAAAACGCTGCCGGGGATAGGATGATCATGTCCTTGTTGGAGCCGGGTGACATGTTTGGCGAAATGGCCGCGTTTTCGAATTCAAAACGATGGCCGGCTACTGTCCAGTCACAAGACGATTGCGTCGTTATTTTTGTTCCTGGAGATAAAATTGTAGGCACTTGTGAAAATTCCTGCTATGGTCATAAGCAGCTGATACTGAATATGCTGAAGATTATTTCAGAAAAGGCATTACATCTGAATAAAAAAGTGGAGTATCTGACGATAAAAAGTATGAGAGGGAAGATAAGCGCATTTTTATTGGAGCAGTATAAAAAAGCAGGGAAAAACACATTTATGCTGACTCTCAATCGTAATGAGTTAGCAGATTTTTTAAATGTATCCAGACCTTCCATGTCCCGAGAGATGAGTCGTATGCGAGATGAAGGTATCATTGATTATTATATGTCATCTGTCAGAATCAAAGATATGGATGCGTTAAAAAGAGCAATAGAATAAAATAGTGATGCTATTGCTATAGAGGATTAAATTATTTTTTATTGCTTATATAGTATTATTTCAATAAAAACTGGTATTTAATTGAATTAAACAATAATAAATGTTATGATAATTTTTGAAAAATTATGCCAGAATATAAGAAAGACAAAATTACCGGAGGATATGATGGACATTAAAGATAAGATCAGAAAACTAAAAAAGGAAAGAAATGCAGTTATTTTATCACATTATTATCAACATATAGAAGTTCAAGAAATTGCTGATTTTATTGGCGACTCATTTGAACTTGCTAAAAAAGCAAAGGAAGCAAAGGAAGATGTTATTGTCTTTTGTGGTGTATATTTTATGGCTGAAGGAGCTAAAATTTTAAACCCTACGAAAACGGTTTTACTGCCGGTCAAAGAAGCCGGCTGTCCTATGGCTGATATGGTAACTGCAGAAGATGTAATGGAATTAAGGAAAAAATATCCGGATGCGGCCGTAGTTACTTATGTAAATTCAACTGCGGAGGTAAAAGCTGTCAGCGATATATGCTGCACTTCTTCAAGTGCTGTTAGAATTGTTAATTCAATCCCTAATAAAAGGATTATTTTTGTTCCCGATGAAAATTTAGGACGATATATTGCTAAGCAGGTTCCTGATAAAGAGATTATACCTTATAGCGGATATTGTCAGGTGCATCAAAGGGTAACAGTTCAAGATGTAGAGGCTGTCAGAAAAGCGATGCCGGATGCCCTGTTATTGGTACATCCTGAATGTGTGCCGGAGGTAGTAGAAAAAGCAGATTTTGTCGGAAGTACCACTCAGATAATAAATAAGGCTTTGGAATCGAAAAATAAGGATATTATCATTGGTACAGAAGTGGGTGTAGTGGATTTTTTAAAGAAGAAAACATCGGATAAAAATTTTTATTTACTATCGCCAAAGATGATTTGTGCAAATATGAAAAAGACATCTTTGAAAGATGTTTTGAATTCTTTAGAGAACAATGTTCATGAGATAGAAATTGAACAAGAGATTATGGATAAAGCATTTAGTAGTTTAGACAGGATGATGAATGTCTAAAATTCGCGATAGGAGTGTATCCGGTGAGGAAGTATGTATTTAATGGGGATTTGGACAGGTTAGAGAAAGAAGCTTACGATGTAATAATTGTCGGCAGCGGTATAGCGGGACTATATACTGCTTTAAATCTGGATCCCAAGCTTAACTGTGCGATTCTTTCTAAGGCTGAAATTGCAAAAAGTAATTCATGGCTTGCCCAGGGAGGTATTGCCGCGGTTGTTTCAAAGGATGATAAAGTGGAATGTCACTTTTCAGATACCATTATAGCCGGAGCTGGTTTATGTGACGAGGATGCAGTCAAAGTTTTAGTGAATGAAGGTCCGGAAGATATACATAAACTAATGGATATGAATGTCCCTTTTGATGTAGATGAAGAAGGAGACTTGCATATTACTCGGGAAGGCGGCCATACACACAACAGAATACTGCATTGCGGTGGCGACGCAACCGGCAGAGAAACGATAAAAACCTTAGCATCTCTGGCAAGCAGCAAGTCTAATATTATCTTTAAAGAAAATGTATTTTTATGTGATATTTTAGTATCAGATGATAGTGTGACAGGCGTAATCATCATTGAGGATGCGAAATACAAAGTTTTGGTATCAAATAGAATAGTAATAAGCACAGGTGGGATCGGGCAGATCTACAGACGTACTACAAATCCTACAGGTGCTACAGGTGATGGTGTTGCAGCAGCGATCAGAGCAGGTGCGAAAACAAAGAATATGGAATTTGTACAATTTCACCCCACAGGACTATATAAATCTAACGAGGATGAAAGCGAAAGAGCTTTTTTGATATCGGAAGCAGTACGAGGTGAGGGGGGGATTTTACGGAATATTCATGGGGATCCTTTTATGGAAGGAAAGCATCCTATGAAAGATTTAGCTCCCAGAGATATAGTGACACGGATTATAGCAAAAGAAATGGCTAAAACAAACAGCGAATATGTTTTTGTTGATATTACTGTGAAGTCTTCTGAATTTTTGATAAAGAGATTTCCAACTATATATGCTGAATGTAAAAATAACGGAATTGACATGTCTAAAGACTGGATACCCGTTTGTCCTGTACAGCATTATTTTATGGGAGGCTTGGAAACAGATCTTAATGGCATGACAAGTATTCAAGGCTTATATGCTACCGGTGAAGCCAGCTGTACCGGGGTTCATGGAGCAAATCGTCTGGCCAGCAATTCTCTCTTGGAATGTCTTGTTTATGGGAGAAGGTGTGCCGAGCATATTAATAAAAATAATAATAAAAAACCATTTAAGCATTATTATATTAAACCTTTGGTAGATGACAACAAGAGCTTAGATCTAAAGTATACCAAGAAAAAAATAAAAGAAATTATGACTGAAAAGGGCGGTATAATTCGCAGAGAAAAAGCATTAAGAGAAGCAGTTGAAGAAATGACTAAAATATTGAATGAAATCTCAGTATTAAATTTGGATACTGTTTACAGCATAGAAGTATTCAACATGGCTACAATTGCAAAGATTATATTGGAGTCAGCTCTTTCCCGAAAAGAAAATGTAGGTGCCCATTTTAGAGCTGATGAGGATTGAGGAGAAAAAATGTTGGACAAATTATCAATGGATGAAATAATAACGAGAGCGCTTAAGGAAGATATAGGCACAGGAGATATAACCACTATGAGTACCGTACCTGCCGGACAGACTATAAATGGAAGATTTATTGCAAAAGAAGCAGGTATCATATGCGGTTTGGAAATTGTCAGGAGAGTATTTGAAATTGTAAATAATGAAATACAATTTAAGCCTCTTGTAAATGATGGAGATGCTGTTCTTACCGGAGAAGTGATAGCTTCAATTTCCGGCCCTGCAGTTGGCATACTTATGGGTGAACGAGTTGCACTAAACTTTCTCCAACGACTTTCAGGCATTTCAAGCAAAACTGCAAGTCTGGCAAAAATCATAGAAGGAACCGGTGCCAGAATTTCTGACACACGGAAAACCACCCCGGGATTAAGGGTTTTTGAAAAATACGCTGTTAAAATAGGGGGGGGAATGAATCATAGATTCAATCTTTCCGATGGCGTTCTTATTAAAGATAACCATATTGCAGCAGCGGGCGGTATATCAAATGCCATTGAAGCAGCAAGGAACTCAATTCCTCATACCCTGAAAATAGAAGTAGAAGTAGAAACCATGGAGCAAATAGAAGAGGCACTAAAAGCAGGGGCTGATATAATCATGCTGGATAATATGGATATACCTGCTATGAAAGAGGCAGTTGCAAAAATAAATGGACGTGCTTTAGTTGAGGCTTCAGGGAATATGGGCGATAAAGACCTTCGTGTAGTTGCTGAGACAGGTGTGGATATCATATCCATAGGTGCTTTGACTCATTCGGTTAAAGCTATGGATATCAGTTTAAAATTGTATTAACATTAAGCAGGAACATATCTTATTTTTGTGCATAAAATATAAAGTAAAAGCCATAGACCTCAAATAATATAGTGGGGTGGATAATGAAAGAGTATGAAACAAGACGACTTGTTCTAAAAGTTTTAGACAGCACATCTGCAGAACAAGTCTTAAAATATTTTTTGAGGAATAAATCTTTTCTAAAGAAATGGGAGCCTGCAAAAGATCGAAATTATTACACGCTGGATTATCAAAGAGAGATGTTGGATAAAGAATGGAAAGAAATTCAAGATAAATGCATGCTTAGGCTTTGGATATTTAAGAAAGAGGAACCGGATAATGTAATAGGCTCTGTCAGCTTTACGAGAATTATCAGAGGTCCTTTTTTATCTTGCTATTTGGGATATAGGCTGGACAACAACGAGATAAATAAAGGTTATATGACTGAGGCTGTAAAGAAAGGCATAGATATTATTTTCAGAGAATATAAGCTCCACAGAGTGGAAGCTAATATTATGCCTGAGAACAAAGCTTCTTTAAGAATAGTCGAAAAATTAGGATTTCATTATGAAGGTTTGGCTGTTAAATATTTAAAAATAAATAGAAGATGGGAAGACCATATGCATATGGTACTTATAAACCCCAAAATCTGATTCTAACGTTTTGAGCGAGGATGCGTTAGAATCAGAGTATAGAGTAGGTTTCTGGTCTCAGGAAAAGTGTGAATAATAAAAAAACTGATAACTGAAAACTGAAAGATAAGGAAGAAATTTGCCAAAGGCAAATTTCAACATTAAATTTTTTAATCAGTGTAATTCATAAAATATTAGACTTTGTAAAACAAAGTCAACCTTAACTATCAGTTTTCAGTTATCAGTTTTCAGTTGTCAGTATTTTTCCATTATACCAAAAATAATGAAAAGTATGCCGATTGTGAAAATAGGAAGAGAAACTGCTAAAAATGTGCTTAAGGTATTGTAAGACTGCAAAGATATTGTAATGCATATACCTGCAATAATGTACAGGAAACCGCCAAGGTACGGACGTTGAAAGGATAAGTATAAAAATAGTATTAATATAAGAATGGGAGCCATCCGGATAATAAAACTTGTTATACTTATAATTAAGGATATATTACCTTCAGGCATGTTTAAAGATAATATGGTAAGCAAAGATATATACAGTATTGAGAATACTTGAGGAATGCGTAAGAGATTAAATTTTGGTTTCGCTTTAAACATTTTTTACCTCTCTAAGCATTATTATTTATTATTATACTATATTTAAACATTTTATGGAAATATTATCTAAAGGAATCATATTGTTTTATAGTCTTGCAAATAAGAAAGCAAATGATAAAATTTGCTATAATAATGAGTAAATTTTATTATAGAAATTTACTCAATTTATAATTATG
>JAAYPU010000182.1 GCA_012519645.1 Clostridiales bacterium
CCTGTCAGAAGTACCTATTAAACAATATATTGCCGTTACAGGCTCCGTAAATCAAAAGGGGGAAATTCAGCCCATCGGCGGCGTCAATGAAAAGATAGAAGGCTTCTATAAAGTATGCAAAATAAAAGGCCTTAATGGAAAGCACGGTGTCATCATTCCTCATCAGAATGTTAAAAATCTCATGTTGAATGATGAAGTGATAGAAGCAGTAAAGGAAGGTAAATTCACCATATATGCCGTAAAAAATGTAGACGAAGGTGTTGAAATACTTACCGGCATCCCTGCGGGCACTATAGGTGACAATGATAAATATCCCAAAGGCTCAATACATGCATTGGTAGACGAAAAACTCAGAAAATATGCAAATGACGCCCCAAAAATAACAAGAAAGAAAAAAACAGAAACCAAATAAAAAACAAAGCCTCTTGATTTTATAAATCAAGAGGCTTTGTTAAGGCTTTGTTGGGGACGGAGCAATTTTGTCATATATAATTAAATGTAAAAATATGGTACAATATGCTTAGGTGTTGATAATGTGCTATAAGAGCGAGAAGCTTTTCTATTAGGGAGATAAAAAAAGAAACGGAAATATCCAGAGAAGTGATCCCTAGAATTAAATAAAGGTGACAAAATTGCTCCGTCCCCATTGTCATTCCACTAGAATTAAATAAAGGTGACAAAATTGCTCCGTCCCCATTGTCATTCCCGGGTTTAGGAGAAGCGGCCGATGGAATAAATGCACTTATATATTGGTTTTGAGGTGACAAATTGAATGCAGGTTTGTCAGCAGGTGCTGCTATCCCATTTGCTGGATGGTTTTCGACAATTGGAAAGTTTGTCAATAAAGGCGCTAAAGCATTAGACAAGGCAGATGATATATATGATGCAGCAAAGGCAATTAAGGGAACGAGTAATGCTTCAAAATGGGTTGATGAAGCAGGAAATATAAAATGGCCGGCAAATAATGGTTTTGAGGGGAAACCTGTAATAAAAACTTTAAAGCCAGGTACATTAGTGGATAGATACGGTAGCGAAACTGGAAAATTTGTTTCTCCTCAAGGAACCCCATATTCAAATCGTGCATTACCTCCTGGCTCTGATGCACGACCATATAATGCTTATGAGGTAGTTAAGCCGATAGATGTTCAATCAGGGAAAATAGCTCCTTGGTTTGATCAGCCTGGTGGAGGAACACAGTATCAGTTTAGTCAATCAATAGAAGATCTGATTCAATCAGGATATTTAAGGAGGTTGCCATAGTTATGTGGAAATTTGTTAAATCAGGTATTGAAGGAGACTGCGAATTGTTTGGCGTTAATATTTTTGATTATAAGTGGAAAAATACAAATCAAAAGATTAACGTTCTAGATCCTTTATATAATCAAAAGCATGAATTGACTATATTTAGCGTTGATATTGGGGGCAAAGTGGTTACTTTCGCAGCAGGAGAATTTAGTAACTGCGTGTATGGATTCTATGTAAACGAATAAGCATTGACAACAATGGGGACGGAGCAATTTTGTCCCCATTGTCATTTTAGTTAGAGTAAATTTCAGCTATGAAATTTACTCTAAGTTATATTTAAGGACAATGTTTAATATATTATTAAATGAAAAAAATAAGGGGTGAAAACAGTATGAGATTGAGCGCTTTGGGAGAAAAGGAAATCGTGAATTTAACTGATGGCGGGAGGTTTGGGCAATTGGCAGATGCCGAACTGTTGGTCGATGAAAAGTTTGGCAAAATAAAAGCGATTCTATTGCCTGATTATCGATATCAGAAGGGCTTTTTTTCAGGAAGAAATTATCTGCAGATACAATGGAGCTCTATTAAAAAGATTGGTAGTGACATTATAATTTTTGAGGATGAAGAACATTTGGATTAACTTAGATAGGTCTCAGGTCTCCGGCTGCAGGAAAAGTAATTAGTGATTAGTGTTTTCGGTCCGGCTTAGCGTGTCATTGCAAACGAAGCGTGGCAATCCCAATCAGATCGCCACGTCGCTGTCGCTCCTCGCGATGACAAACTAAAAATATCAATTGAAAATTGAAAGATGGTGAAGAAATTTGACTATTCAAATTTCAACCTTAACTGTCAGTTGGCAGTAGAAATCTATGAATAAAATTCATGATTTCCTTGCATAAGTTCGCCAACTATTTGTTTCAAAATAGGGCGAGCTAAGAGCAGTAATCAGTTTTTTTACTTACCCTACTCCGCAGGAGTATATTTACACTACTTCGATGAAGCTATTATTTACTTTAGTACTGAATAGCTGTTTAGATTTGGGAAAGAATATAATTAATACGTTCTAACGGAGGTAAGAAAATGAAGGATGAGAAAAATATGATCAAGTTTACTTCAGAGGAAGAAAATGAGGAAGATAAGGAAAAGAATAAAGAAGAAGAATCAACACCTCAGGATAATATAAATAACTTCGGAGTTTTAAACAGCCCTTTTAATTTTGATACTGATATACAATATATTAATATAATTGGCCATATCGAAGGTCATAATGTTCTGCCAAGCCAAAATAAGTCTACGAAATATGAGCATATTATTCCCCAATTAATTGCAGTTGAAGAAAACCCGCGAGTAAAAGGATTGTTGATAATACTAAATACTGTGGGCGGTGATGTTGAAGCCGGTTTAGCCATTGCTGAGCTTATTGCGACGCTTTCTAAGCCCACCGTATCCATCGTATTAGGAGGAGGGCATAGTATAGGTGTTCCTCTCGCTACTGCAAGTGAATATTCATTCATAGCCGAAACAGCAACTATGACATTACATCCGATTCGGTATAACGGCTTAGTAATAGGAGCTGAGCAGACATATAATTATTTCAGGAAAATGCAGGATAGGATAATAAATTTCATTGTTCGTACGACAAATGTTGAAAGAAGCACAATAATTGAGTTGATGAATGAGACTGATGAAATAGCTAATGATGTTGGTACGATTCTTGTTGGCAAGGAAGCAGTGGATATTGGGCTTATTAATGAAGTCGGAGGATTAAAGCAGGCTCTGGCAAAATTGAAAGGTATGATCAAATAGTCTGTAAAAAGGAAAAATTCAAGCTATGATTTACATTTATAATTGTTATGGTGGCACACATTCGTCAGTATTAGCTTCCGCATATCACTTAAACATGCTTGACCGAAATCGTCCGCCGACAAAAGAAGAAATTTTAAGTATTCCATTATTTAATAAATTGACCTATGGTAATATAGGAGAATTCTTTTATCATGGTACCGATGAAGATGGAAACAGTATTTATACCTGCGGGCGCGGGATGGAAAAGCATATGATTGCTGCTTTATACAATTTGGCAACCATGCTGGAAAAAGAAGAAAAATTGAAAGAAAAAATAGCCTTTTCAATAACATCACCAACGGTTCCATTGGCAATGACTTTAGGAGGATTGATATCACGATGGCTGAAGGTTGATTTTATCGGAGTGCCTCTTCTTATCATTGGAGCAAAGCAAAGCTACAAAAAAATTATTAAGCTTGTAGAAAAAACAAAAAAGGCTCTTAAAAACTCAGAGTCCCAAATTATAATATTGGATAATACTGAATTTAAGTAAATTACGACAGCTGAAACTAATTGCAATGTTTTAGCTGTTATTTATTTCTTTCTAATAGAATATATGCAAATGCTATGATATAATCTTATGAGATAGAGAGACAGATTGGGGGAATTTAAATTTGACATTTATTAAAGCAGTCATTTTAGGTATTGTTCAAGGATTAACGGAATTTCTTCCTGTGAGTAGTTCCGGGCATTTAGCTATTTTGGAGAATTTAATGAAGATTGAGGAAGAAAATGTTCTTTTTTTTGCGGCAATGCTTCATTTTGGAACGCTGATTTCAATTTTATTAGTGTATTATAAAGATATATATTTTTTGATAAAAGAGTTTTGTCTGGTTATTTTTGAGGTTCTTTCAGGCAAAGGACTTGATCTGAAAAAAAGTCATTACCGGAAATTGGGCTTACTAATTATTACGGCTTCTATACCTACTGCCATTATAGGATTTACTTTTTCAGATTTTTTTGAATCTCTTTTTCATTCATTTATTTCTGTGGGAATTGGGTTACTGATTACAGGAACACTACTTTGGATATCGGAAAAAATAGCAAAAGGTCAAAAAAATATTACTACAGCTAAATATAAGGATGCTTTTATTATTGGTGTTTTTCAGGCCATAGCGATTGCGCCGGGTATTTCACGTTCCGGAGCAACTATAGTAGGAAGCCTCTTCAGAGGATTAACTAAGGAGTTCACAGTCAGATTTTCTTTTTTGATTTCATTGCCGGCTGTAGTAGGTGCAAGTTTAATAGAGTTTTCAGATGCTGCGAGCCAGGGATTCAACGGTGTTGAGCCGATTGTTATTATTGCGGGAATTCTGGCGGCTGCTTTATCCGGATATGCCGCAATTAATGTAATGATTCGTTTAGTAACAAACCAAAAGTTATTTTATTTTTCATTCTATACATGGGCTTTGGGAGTAGGCATAATTATATTTTCATTGATGAGCCCTATCTATTAACTATTCTTAGTTTGAGGAAATATCAATTATGTAATTTCCTCAGTTAAACAGGATTTTCGAATTTGGGGGAGTGTGTATAGTGGCAGCTACTAAAACACGAAGAAAAGATAATTTAAATACCAAGAAGAAAAAAACCGTTTCAGGAAAAAAGTCATCATCAAAAGAAAAAATTGCAAAAACCGAACCAGTTAAGAAGGATAATAAGCTTGTAGGAGAAATTACCGGTGTTATTATTATTGCATTGGGAGTATTCTTATTCATTTCATTGCAAATGGAAGCAGCGGGCAGCGTAGGCGCGTTCTTTGTAAAGCTTTTTAAAGGATGTTTTTCCAGTGCGGCATATATTCTGCCTTACTATTTGATGGTTTACGGATTACTGTTGTTAATAGGGAAAGTGGGATTTGTAGGAAAGAAATCCGCCCTATGCCTTATAATAGTTTACATTGGTATCATTATGGTTAACTCTGTTCGTTTTTATGATGACATTACCGATTTTTCAATGAGTATGGATACTGTAAAGGCTATGTATTACCAAGGAATCGAAGCTCAGGGAGGAGGCCTTTTCGGAGGAGTTTTAGCCACAGTCTTTATCAAGCTTTTTGGAGTTCCGGGTGCATATATTTTTTCTGTGACAATAATAATTATCAGTCTTATTTTACTTATCAACACTCCTATAAGTACATTGTTTTCAAAATTCAAGATAAAACACTCAGAGGAAACAGACTATGAGGAAAATGTTAAAATAAAAACGCCGGCAGATATGCTAATGGAAGCATTTAATAATGAAAACAACACAAATGCATCTAACGCTTATAATGAAAAACAAATCAAAATCATTGATTATATGAAGGATGAAGGACTTTTTGATAAGAAAGATATTAATATAAAGACAACTGATAATGCTCAAAAAACAGCGGCTTCAGACGGTCAATACTTAGATGAAAAAAAGAAAGCTATTTCGGACAAGCCTAGTGAAGAAGTCGGCGAATTGAAAATAAACATTCCTCAGGACCCTGGAATGAATTATAAAATGCCTTCTTTGGATTTGTTGAATAAATCGCGTATAGGAAGGAATGACAATGAAAGGGATAATCTCGTAGCTAAGGCATCTATTCTTGAAAAAACACTTCAAAATTTCGGCGTGAATGCTAAAGTCGTTGAAGTAAGCAAAGGACCTACAGTAACAAGATTTGAGATCCAACCGAGCCCGGGAGTTAAAGTAAGCAGTATTGTGCGATTGTCTGATGATATTGCACTTAATCTTGAGGCATCCAGCATTCGTATCGAAGCTCCAATTCCGGGAAAAGCTGCCGTCGGTATAGAAATACAAAATGATTCCACTACCCCGGTGGTTCTGAGGGAAGTTTTAGAGTGCAATGAATTTAAAAATGATAAATCTAAAATATCCTTTGGTGTAGGAAAGGATATTTCAGGAAATCCCGTAATCGCGGATTTGGCTAAGATGCCGCATTTATTGATTGCGGGATCTACGGGTTCAGGTAAAAGTGTGTGCATAAATGGTATTATATTGAGTATTCTCTATAAAGCCCGTCCCGATGAAGTCAAGCTTTTGCTTATTGACCCCAAGGTTGTGGAGTTAAATGTATTTAATGGTATTCCGCATCTTTTAATACCGGTCGTAACAGACCCTAACAAATCGGCTGCTGCTTTAAATTGGGCAGTTCAGGAGATGACAAACAGATATAAGGTTTTTGCAGAAGAAAATGTTAGGGATATTGATTCGTATAATAAAAAAATGATTAGCGAA
>JAAYPU010000183.1 GCA_012519645.1 Clostridiales bacterium
CAGAGACCTTTGTTTATTCAAGGTTGAGTTTGTTATTTAATATATACCTGGTCAAAGCAAAATGTCCGGCTGTTATAATTATCAGATACACAAGAAAGAAAATTACTGTAACCTGTGTGTCGGAAAAACTTATAATCCTAAAATCGTGGAAGTTTAAAATTTTATCTAATGTAATTGCATAAACAGACATAATAATTTGATTTATAATTCCCAAAACTACATACATCCCAAAAGAAGCTAAAAGCTTATGTTTATTAAATAAATGTCCCAATGAAATCGCAGCATAAATTACAAGGACTCCCGATGCAATAGCCAATACTAAAATCACTATTCCCTCTAAACCTAAAAGCAGCGTCTTTGCTCCAAAGTAATTCCATATCTCTTTAATAAGAGATGGAAGATTATTAAAAATTAGTAACATCTCATTTTCAGGTGTTATTATAAAAATAGATATCAATGCTACGATACCACTGAGAATTATCCACATCATTGCAGTTATAAGTTTATTCAATATATGTTTCCATGATTGAACAGGAAGAGTAAACATAAGATATCCTTCGTTCCCCAAAAGATTTTTATAAAACCTCTGGATCAAAGCGATCAATGTCATTACAAATATCCCTATCATTAAAGTAACATATACTGTCATACTAATAAAAGTTGTAACATTGCCAAACAATGAATCGTAAACCGGTCCTTTTGCGATCAAAGGAAAAATACGATTTACTGCTGACATTATTATTAAAGCTATATATAAAGGTATAAATAAACGTGCAGTAGCTCTTAATTCATATTTCATTAATCTGGTTAACATCTGAATACCTCCCTGAATAAATCATCTACCGATTTTCCATTTTCTTCACGGATTTCATCCACAGTTTTTGCGAGGACTACCTCACCATCTTTAAGAAAAATAATGTCGTCAAGAACTTTTTCTATATCTGAAATAAGATGTGTAGATATTATAATAGTTGCCTCTTCATTATAATTATTTATTATGGTGTTTAAGATGTAATCTCTTGCCGCAGGATCCACACCACCTATGGGCTCATCCAGTAAATAAAGCTGTGCCTCTCTGCTCATTACCAGAATCAGCTGTACTTTTTCTTTCGTTCCCTTTGACATTGTCTTGAGCTTATCATTAGGATTGATATTTAGGCGGTTTAGCATATCATAGGCTTTCTCTGCAGAAAAATCTGAATAAAAGTCCTTAAAAAACTGAATAATCTCTGATACTCTCATCCAATCATTCAAATATGTGTTTTCGGGTAAATAAGAAATTATTTTCTTAGTCTCAACGCCCGGTCGATTACTCGCAATAAGAATTTCACCGCTTGTAGGTGTCAGCAATTCATTACAAAGCTTTATAAATGTCGTTTTCCCACTTCCGTTTGGTCCCAAAAGCCCTACTATTCTTCCTCTGGGAATACTTAAATTAATGTTGCTTAAGGCTTTCTTTGAACCAAAACATTTATTTAGATTTTTACATTCAAGAATCGTGTTCATTTTCCTCATCCTCCTTTAATAAATTTGTAATAGCATGGATTATCTCTTTTCTCTCAAGACCAAGACTTTTCATCTTTTCAAGAAATTCGTTGATTTGATTCTGAGTTATTTTATTTTTCAGCAATTTAACTATTTGCTCATTTTCGGTTACAAATCTTCCGCTTGTTCGATTTGTATATAACAGCCCATCTTCTTCCAGTTTAGATAAAGCTTTTTGCATCGTATTCGGATTCACAGCTGCTTCTTGAGCTAAGTCTCTGACTGAAGGCAGCTTAACTCCAAGAGCATATTCACCTGAGCATATTTTTAACTCTATTTGCTCAATGAGTTGTGCATAAATCGGGCGATCAGGCTTAAAATTCCATGACATGCTTCTCCCTCCTTTTGTATTATTGTATTATTGTACTAACTAAATAATACAATAATACAATGGATATTTATTGTCAATAGTTTTTATAAAAAAAATTGCAAAGCTGCAATCTTATATAAATCGGTTACGTTTATTGTTTATGGTATAAGGCTATGGTGATGAGTTTTCAGTTTCAATTCCTGAGATCAGACACCTGATATACGCCGGACTCCGGACCCGAAATCTGAGACCATAGACCCGAGACCTGAGACCTGAGACCTAGTTCTTAGACAGTTCCCCTCTGATATTTTCTTCCATAAGTCTTTTAACTTCTTCCGTTTCATAACCCTTACTAAAGAGGTAATAAAGTTTTGCCAAGGCTGCTTCCTTTGTCATATCATATCCGCTGACAGCACCTGCTTCCGCAAATATATTGCTTATCTCATAAATGCCTATACGCGCCTCTCCTTTAAGGCATTGGGTACAAACTATAATAACAACACCCCTTGCTGCAGCATCCTGTAATACTTTTCGCAGGTTTTCATCTCTGGTAGGAATGTTGCCTGTTCCAAAGGCTTCGATAATTATTCCTTTTAAAGGCGGCTTCATAATATTTGATAATACATCTGTTTCGATGCCCGGAAATATTTTAACAATTGCTATGGGAAAATCTCCAAATTCTATTACTTTTAATTCTTCTTTTGTATTGTGTATAATGAGGTTATATTCTACCTCTATATTCACACCCACTCTTGCCAAAGCAGGAAAATTAGGAGATTGAAACGCATCCAATGAATCCGTACTGGTTTTGACTGTCCGGCAGCCCCTAAATAATTGCCCATTAAAATATATACACACCTCCGGAATATCATAGCCGGCAGCAATTTGCAAAGCGGTTATAATATTTCCTAGTGCATCATTCCTCACTTGAGATAAAGGTATTTGAGCTCCTGTTATGATAACCGGTTTCCCCAGACCTTCTAACATAAAAGACAATGCGGAAGCTGTATATGCCATCGTATCTGTTCCATGAAAAACAACGAAGCCGTCATATTCATGATAATTCGATTCAATATCCTTAGCTATTTGGGACCATTCTTTTAAAGATATATTAGAAGAATCAAAAAGCGGAATATATTCGTGAAGTACATATTCAGGCATAATCTCGGCCTTTAGCTCCTCAATGGCATCAAGCTTCTTTCCTAAATACCCTTGTTGAGGTGCATATCCTTTCTGAGTCTGCACCATACCTATAGTTCCTCCGGTGTATATGATATATACTCTTTTTTTCATAATTTTCACCCTTAATAGCTCCTTCGTAGCAGTGTAAATATGTGCTTCGCACAGTGTAAATATACACCTTCGGTGTAGTGTAAATATGTGCTTCGCACAGTGTAAGTTAATTTAAGGTTTATGATTTATGATTGAAGGTAGAATTTTTGCTGAATGCAAAATTTCTTAATTTTTTATTCATTATTAGCTTTTCATTATTAATTATTCATGGAATTGAAGACAGAAATCATTTTTCTCTTGTATTACTGCTAAAAGATTGGCAAATGAGAAAAGAGAAATGAGAAATGAAAGAAGGATTTTGCCAGCGAAAAATCCTTCCTTAAATCTTAATTCTTAAACTTTTAGAGTTCAACTGTCCAGCCGAATATATCATCCAGCCTTCCGGTTTGTATCCCTGTAATCGTGTCATAAAGTCGTTGGGAAACTACCCCAATCTCATTATTATTGATAGAGATTATTTGATTTTTCCAGTTTAATTCTCCTACAGGAGAAATGACTGCTGCAGTACCGGTGGCAAATACCTCTTCAAGCTTTCCTTCAGCATGAGCCTCGTAGACTTCTTGAATTGTTATTCTTTTTTCTGTAATTTTCATTCCCCAGTGTTTTAAGAGGTGAATTACAGAGTCTCTGGTAATTCCGGGCAAAATAGATCCTGTCAAAGGTGAAGTGATTACTTCACCATTTATTTTAAAGAAAGCATTAGATGTGCCTATCTCCTCAACATATTTTCTCTCAACTCCGTCTAACCATAGGACTTGAGTATATCCTTTTTCAGCAGCCTTAACTTGTGCTTTTAAGCTGGCTGCATAATTACCTCCTACCTTGGCAGCGCCTGTTCCTCCTGCAACAGCCCTGACATACTCATCTTCAACAAAGATTTTCGTCGGCTGTAGACCGCCTTTATAGTAATTTCCTACTGGAGAAAGAATAATATAAAGCTTAAATGTTTTCGAAGGTCTTACACCTAAATACGGGTCTGTAGCTATTATAAACGGTCTAATATATAATGAATTACCTTTCCTGTCAGGTATCCAATCCTTATCCACTCTTACGACAGCTTTAATAGCTTCAATCATTAGATTAGGATCAATTTGGGGCATACACATTCTTTCATTTGTTAAATTAGTTCGTTCCGCATTTTTTTCAGGTCTGAACAGAAGGATTCTTCCATCATCAGTTTTATAAGCTTTTAATCCTTCAAACATTTCTTGTCCATAATGCAAAACCATAGATGAGGGCTGCAACATAATAGGACCGTACGGTATTATTTTTCCATCATACCATCCTTTGTCAGCATCATAGCTCATTTCAAACATATGGTCAGTAAAGACTGTCCCGAAAACAAGATTTTCCTGATTTGGTTTTGGTTTTGGATGCTCCGTTCTTGTTACTGGAAATGAATATTCCATAATAAGCTCTCCTTCCATTAAATATTCCTAACTCCTTATTATATATTTTTTATCATATTAGTAAAGCACTCAAAAGCATTTTTTATTAAGAGATGGCTTTACAGCAAAAAATTTTGTTTATTTTGTTCACAGCTGCTTATAATAAATGTTATAATCTTAATATCTAAAATGCCAAATAGTGACATTTAGCTATTATTTTATGGATTATTTAACAAATTGGAACAATCGCTATTATAAGGTCGGTGATGTACATGAGACTACCTAACCACATAGGAATCATTCCCGATGGAAATAGAAGATGGGCGGTTTCCCAAGGCTTGTCAAAAGAAGAAGGGTATGATGCTGGGTTAAGACCAGGATTAGAGCTTTTTCGACTTTGTCAAAAGATAGGTATTAAAGAACTGACATATTATGGTTTTACAACTGACAATACTAAACGTTCAGCGGAACAAAGGCTTTCCTTTACCAATGCATGTGTTGACGCAGTTAAAATGTTTGCAAATGAAAATGCATCCCTATTAGTCGTAGGAAATACAGATTCCCCCATGTTTCCTCAGGAGCTTATGACTTATACGCAAAGGACAACCTTTGGAAAAGGCGGAACAAAAGTAAATTTTCTCGTCAATTATGGCTGGGAGTGGGACTTACATTCTTTAAAAATGGCCCCTGACTCTAAAAAGAATATTTCAGATCATATAAAATCAAATGGTATATCCAGAGTGGATTTAATCATTCGTTGGGGTGGCCGAAGACGGTTGAGCGGATTTTTACCGGTTCAATCCATATATGCTGATTTTTTTGTTCTTGACGACTACTGGCCGGATTTCAAACCGGAACACCTGGAACAAGCGTTGGAGTGGTACTCAACGCAGGATATAACACTCGGAGGCTGATGGATTGCTTCGCAATCCAAATTAAGAATAAAAAATTAATGAGGAAATTTTGCCTTCGGGCAAAATTTCCTCATTATCTTTCATCTTTCATCTCTCATCTTTCATCCATCAGACGCTGGACTCCGGACCCCGGACGTCGGACTGATGCGCAGCATCAATTCCTATTTCCTGTCAAGTATTTTTTTTAAGAACTGTCCCGTATAGGAATGTTCACATCTTGATATTTCTTCAGGGGTTCCTGTGGCAATCACCGTTCCTCCTCTGTCACCGCCATCCGGACCCAAATCTATAATATAGTCACTTACCTTTATAACGTCTAAATTGTGTTCAATAACAACTACCGTGTTTCCGCTTTCAACGAGACGATCCAATACCGAAATCAATTTATTGACATCTTCAAAATGAAGTCCGGTAGTAGGTTCATCTAAAATGTATAATGTTTTCCCTGTGCTTCTCTTGCTTAATTCCGTTGCCAATTTTATTCTTTGTGCTTCACCGCCTGAAAGCTGGGTAGATGGCTGTCCTAACCTAATATATCCCAAACCTACTTCATACAATGTTTCAAGCTTACGGGTAATAACAGGTACATTACTAAAGAATTCTCGTGCTTCTTCCACCGTCATATCCAATACCTCAGAAATATTTTTACCCTTATACTTTACTTCGAGAGTTTCCCTGTTATATCGTTTGCCTTTTCATACTTCACAAGGTACGTAAACATCAGATAAAAAGTGCATTTCAATTTTAATGATGCCATCGCCGCTGCAGGCTTCACAACGCCCGCCCTTTACATTAAAGCTAAACCTTCCTTTACTGTAGCCTCTCATTTTAGATTCAGGAAGCATCGCAAAAAGGTCACGGATATGAGAAAATACACCCGTATAGGTTGCCGGGTTGGAACGCGGCGTCCTGCCTATCGGAGATTGGTCGATATCAACAATCTTATCAATATGCTCAATACCTTCAATCGACTTGTGTTTTCCCGGACGCATTTTAGACCTGTTAATATTTACAGCCAAGCTTTTAAATAGAATTTCGTTTACCAAGCTGCTCTTTCCTGAGCCGGATACTCCCGTAACACATGTAAAGACACCCAGAGGAAAGCTCACATCAATATTTTTCAGATTGTTTTCTTCCGCACCGTAGATAGTAATATATTTATCCTGAGGAACCCTGCGTACCGGGGGAATGTTCACCTTTTTATCTCCTCTTAAATACTGTCCCGTCACTGATTTCTCGCTTGCCTTTATGTCATCTATCGTTCCTTCAGCAATGATCTCACCGCCATGCAGACCTGCACCGGGACCAATATCGATTATATGGTCAGCTGCGTACATAGTATCTTCGTCATGTTCCACAACAATAAGTGTATTACCTAAATCGGTTAAATTTCTAAGTGTTCTGAGAAGTTTTTCATTATCCTTCTGGTGCAATCCTATACTGGGTTCATCCAATATATATAATACTCCCACAAGACTGGAACCTATTTGTGTTGCCAATCTAATTCTTTGTGATTCTCCGCCTGACAGAGTACCTGATGAGCGTGACAATGTCAGATAATCCAATCCCACATCTACCAAAAATGATAATCTGTTATTGATTTCTTTAATAATTTGATGGGCTATCATCTGCTGCTTTTCGGATAATACTAATTTGCTCATGAAATCAAGAGCTTCTCGTACTGCCATATTCGAAAATTCCGAAATATTGATACCGCCAACTGTTACCGCCAGTACTTCAGGCTTTAAACGCCGACCTTCGCAATCACCGCAGGGTATTAAACTCATATATTCCTCTATCTTGCTTCGGATATATTCCGAATTCGTTTCCTTATATCTTCTTTCCAGGTTTGGAATAACTCCTTCGAAGGCTTGATTCACAAAGGATTTAAACCCGCCGTTTCTGCTTTCATAATAATATTTTAATTTTTTCTCATTGGTACCATACAATAATTCATTAATAAAGCTATCTGGTAAATTTTCAACAGGTTCATCCAAGCTTACTTTATGAGCTTCAGCTAAGGATGATATGATCTTGTGATAATAACCTCCCTCTTCCATTGATGAAAAGATAGCACCTAATGCACCATTATTGATGCTTAGCCTCCTGTCTGTAATAACCAAATCTGGGTCTATCTTCTGAATAAAACCTAAACCGTTACAGGTTGTGCAAGCACCAAAAGGACTGTTAAAAGAGAACATTCTAGGCTCCAGCTCTTCAATACTGACGCCATGCTCCGGACAGGCAAATTTCGTACTAAAAAGTATATCTTCGCCTTCAATGACATTAACGATAACAATACCTTCAGAGTGATGAAGGGCAGTCTCTATAGAATCCGTTAAACGACCTGCTATTCCGTCCTTGACAATAATTCTATCAATAACTATTTCTATGGTATGTTTA
>JAAYPU010000184.1 GCA_012519645.1 Clostridiales bacterium
GAAAAAGCACTATCAGGACAAAAGATTTACTATGCCGGCTTTATCATGTAAAGGAGATCATAATATGTACATTGTATCTACCTTTGAACATTCAAAGTATTTGGAATTGGCAATTACTGATCTTCAGATGAAAGGGATTGCTAAAGAAAAGATTCTGGCAGTTCCTCTCGATAAAAAAGCTGAAGACAGAAAGCTTTTTGACACTGTACACAGCTCTGACGGATTAAGCCTTTTAGATCTGCCTTTTATTTTAGCAACCTATGGCGCGCTTTTCGGAGGCATCTACGGCTTTATTTGGAGATGGGGACCTATAATTTGGGGACTAATAGGATTTGTTATCTGTTTTGTCATCGGAATCATAATTAAACTTATATTAACAAACAAATATAAAGACAGACAAAAAAAATCAAAGACAACTGATGTAGTCGTCATTATCGAATGTTTGGAAGAACAAACAGATATGATACGAAATATCTTATGGGAGCATCAAGCTCTGGGTGTAAGGAAATTGGATTTTATCGAAAATAATTAACGAAGCTTAACTCATCACCGCCCCATCTTGCAATAATATCATTTTGACGACAGGACTGTTTAATAATATGGGCAATTTTTTTGAGCCTATTGTCACCCTCATGATGACCAAAAACATCATTAACAAATTTCAATCCGTTCATATCTCCGACTATTAATGAAACAGGCAGGTAATCTTTATTTTTTTCCATCCCCTGAAGTTTATTATCAAAATAAGTCTTATTATACAACCCTGTCAACCCGTCATGCAGTGTGAGATAGGTTATATGATCAAGTCCTTCCCGAATCGCATCCTTCTGTTCTTTAAAATAAAGCTGAATCAAACCGACGGCATTTAAAATCAGGATTATTTGTGAAATGATATATGGAGCCATATGCTGAGTTTTTAAAACATAAGAAAATACCAAAATATTAAGTACCCAGGCTATATTTAACAAACCCAATAAAAGAATTAGCTTCCCGTATTTTCCGGACGACCTTATCATAACTATTCCTACCAGAGAGAATAAGGCAAATACCATTAAATACGTGTATTGGATCAGGTACACAGCCGGCAGGTTTTGCATTGAGAAAAAAATAAAAAGAATCAGCCATATCATTCCGATTCCCAAAAACTGAACCTTTTTGACCTTGGTTTTCAGGAATAACAGTGTACCCCATGATATCAGAAGATTTGCATAGAAATAGGAACTTAAACTCAACAGGAAAACCGGTTGACTTTGTCTTAATAAATCTGTAAAAAACGCATCAAGTAAATAATTCAGGGCAATAAAAACCCAGCCGGTAATCCACATCACCAGAAAACACCTGCGTTCAAACGCAAAAATATAACCATACAACATCAGCAGCACTGTAATAGACCCGAGCGATGCAATTAATAATAGAGCGGATGTCTCCATAATCTCTCCTGGTAAGTTAAGCTATAACTTAAAAGATTTTACATTAAAAACATTATAGATAATTTGACAATTTCAACATATATATTATATCAGTAAGAAAATGAAATAATCAATATTTTTATTAGACCGTAATTTAATAAAGCTTTTGCTTTCCCATTTTTTAATACAGAAAGATTTGCCATCGTTATTCCAATCTTCTCCGAAAGCTCTGTGACACTTATTTTTCTTTTAGCAAGCATGACATCAACATTAAATATAATTGACATATAAAATTCACCTCAAATCGTTAAATCATTTTCGGATTTTATAACAATGACATCCTGTAAAAGCCTGTTAAGAACTTAAGCAACCACGAAAATTGCAAATGCCACACCTGCTATCACCATTCCGACGACCACCAAGCCCGGCGCATCATCTATCTCCGCTACTATATAGAAAAAAGGCAAGCCTCCCAATGTACAAATTAAAAATTCTACAAGTGCCGAGCAATTAAAAAACAGAGGCTCAAATTTACCAAAAAATACCCTCGATATTTAACAAACGTATCGAGGGTTTATGTCGAGTAAATAAATTTTTAGAAACTCTAAATTCTTTCAAACATTTTAAGCAACCGCAAAAAGTGATTTGCTTCACGCAATACATGATCACCCAGCAGCGGTATAATTATCGATCTTACCTGACATTCAAGAATACCCTTCGTGCCTTGTGCTTTGAAGTTTCGTAAATTCTCAGTTGCTTTTAAACTTTCTTCTGTAACTTGATCCAGCGGAGCGGTCGCATCCATCGCAGCCTTTGCCTCTGCTGTCAATAGGTCAAACTCATTGCCAAAATTATTAGCTTGGCTGATCAAATTGTTTTCTGCAGGGTCAAGGAGACCTCGTATGAACTTGGCATGCTCTGCCATTTGCCTGTTCCAGAAAAATTCCAATTCGTAAGCTTCTCTTTCCAGACCTGTTTCTTCTCTGGCTTGCAGTCTTCTAAGCTGCTTGAGATATAATTCCGCCTCACGAATTATGTGTGTGATCAGCAATGGATAATTAAATGTGAACATTTTGCAGCTTAAAACATTTGATAAAATATTTGCTTTAAATTGTATCAAAGCAGCGGTTGCATTTATTGCTCTTTGA
>JAAYPU010000185.1 GCA_012519645.1 Clostridiales bacterium
CGGTAACATTTTTACCATTTCAATTTTTCCTTGATTTTCCCTTGAATTTTTTGTTAAGTTAGGCTATCATTTGATTACAGGCTGACTACAAGCTGAACACAGCACATGTGCGTGCAACATATCCAATATGGAGGCAATACTATGGACAGAACATTGGGAAGCATCTTAGCTTCTTATAGAAAAAAGAAAAAAATATCACAATTGGAACTCGCCGATGAACTTGCAAAGTATGGTGTGAATGTATCAAATGCTGCTATCAGTGCATGGGAAAAAGACTCCAGCGTTCCAAATGCGAATCAGTTTCTGATTTTGTGTAAGCTTTTGGGTATAACAGATATCTACAATGAATTTGTTGGATTTAATCCGTATGATGTATTAGCAAAACTTAACGACGAAGGAAAAGCAAAAGCTTTAGAATACATTAGCCTACTGCTACTCTCTGAGCAGTTTCAGAAAAAGGAAGCAACCGTTATTCCTTTTCGCAGAAAAATCAGATGGTCACTACTTGCATCCTCAGCCGGTACCGGCGAGCTCCTGGATGATGAGAACTTCGAAATCATTGAAGTCGGAGAAGATGTGCCCGAAGAAGCAGACTTTGGACTTGCACTTAATGGTGATAGTATGGAACCGAGATACCATGATAAGCAGGCTGTGTGGGTACAGAAAACGGATACCTTAAGCAATGGAGAAATAGGTATCTTTTATCTCGATGGCATGACCTACTGTAAGCAGCTAAAACAGGATAAGGATGGTATCTTCCTGATTTCACTGAACAGCAAGTATCAACCCATCAAGGTTACTGCAGACAGCACTTTTAAAATTTTTGGACGGGTTCTAAATTGAGTCCAGTAAATCGGACAGTACTCGGTTTAGAATCGGATTATAGGCTGACGCAACTATGCCTCAGCAAGTAATGTGTGAATGGAGTGATTCGATTGAATATTAGAACTAACGGATATTGCAAGACGCGGACAGAACGTGCCACCTTACCCAATAACTTATTTCTCTATCGTCAGCAGGCGAACATTTCACAGGATAAGTTAGCAGAGGCAGTAGATTGTAACCGCCGAACCATCGGGAATATTGAGAATGGTACGCATGACCCTTCCGTCCAGATGGCGTACCGGTTAGCGAATTATTTTAAAGTAGCTCTCCCGGTTCTTTTTCCTGATCTGAATGAAAAGAATGAAGAATGAAAGGAGCCCGTCATGGAACGAAATTACGAAATCATTGCCGTTGACTTTGACGGCACCCTATGTTTTAGTAAATGGCCCGAATGTGGCGAACCCAATCAGGCACTTATTAATTACCTTAAGAAACGGAAATCCGATGGTAACAAGCTCATCCTCTGGACCTGCAGAATCGGCGAAGCCCTTGCGAATGCTGTCGAATGGTGTCAAAATCATGGTCTGGAATTCGATGCTGTAAACGACAATCTCCCGGAGATAATTGAATACTATGGCAGCAATAACCGAAAAATCACTTGTGACTGGTATATTGATGACCGGAATCTGTTACCGGATAAAGTAGAGGCGTAAATTTGGCCTCTACTTATTTTTTTCGGTTTTGTCTGTAACATCTTGTGCCTTTAAAGACATATATAAGTAGAGGGATAATCAAAACGGTCCAGACCAGCATATGTATTCGTATTCGCTGGTGGAGTCAAATGCACTCTGCACCGGGAAGTTTACACACAGCGGTCTGGGCCACCCTCATTTATCATTTCTGTAAGTTCACGTCATCCTTCTTCTTTCCTCGGAATCGTCATAAACACATTTTCTCCTACCTTCTCAACCACTCCATCTAAAGCATAAACACCACCACAAGCATAATTCATCATTCCTTGTACATCAGCGATCTGTGCAGGATCCAATGACAATATACAAACTGCTCCATCTTTATAATTGTCAATTAACACTTTGCAATCTTCATATGTACGGATATCCTTATAATAAATCCGTTCTATCTCTTCCGGCTCCTCC
>JAAYPU010000186.1 GCA_012519645.1 Clostridiales bacterium
GGCAGGCTTTCCGCCCGAAAAGATGGTGAATATATCCTATTGAATTTTCCTTCTGAAGCAGATAAGCAGGTCGAAGTGCCGGAGGGATTAATAGAATGTCTCGGAGTTCAGATTCTCTATGTCGGGAAAAACAGGATGGACTATATCGTTGAGGTCGAAAATGACGAAGTTGTAAGAAAATTAAAGCCAAATTTCGAGATGATGAAAAAGATCGATACGAGAGGAATTATTGTAACAAGTCTTTCATCTGATGCCAGATATGATTTTGTATCTCGTTTTTTCGTACCAAGTATAGGAATCAATGAGGATCCTGTGACAGGTTCGGCTCATTGCTGCCTTGCTCCTTTCTGGGAAAAACGCTTGAACAAAAAAGAATTCATGGCGTATCAGGTATCTAAAAGAGGAGGGGAGCTTATAGTTTCTCTTTCTGAAAATGAAGACAGAGTTTATATAGGAGGAAAAGCCATTACTGTATTTTGCGCTGAGTTCAAGGAAGGATAAAAATAAACGAATTTGAAAAGAACTAGATAGCAGGATGATAAAAAAGTGACGTAAAGTTGTCATGTTTTTGTAGATATAATAAAGAAAAAATAAGGGAACAACTACTTTGAGTATTGAGGTATGTCCATATTTTATAAAGTGTTTACTTCTGATTAAGAGAGTTTAAATAAGGAGGTGTTTATATGGGAGAGTTAATGAAGCTTGAGAATATAGGAAAAGAATGCGAAAAGAGGCTTGCTGCAGTCGGTATAAAGGATGTGGAGACTCTCATGAAATTGGGGAGTAAAGAGACATTTTTCAGGTTATATGCGTATGAACACGATACATGTCTTAACACATTGTGTGCATTGGAAGGTGCTATTGAAGGTATAAGATGGCATTACCTTTCTGATGAGACGAAAAACGATTTAAAAAAGTTTTATAAAGAAATTACTAAATAACTAAGAACAAAAAACTAAGAGCTAAGAGTTACGGAAAAAATCCTTCAGAATTGAAGGTTTTTTTATTTCTGCTGCTCTTAGCTCGCCCTTTTTGTGAAACAAATAGTTGGCGAACTGCTTCATTATTATTCACAAATATAGACAAAACACCCTTAATTTTATAAAATATAACAAATAGAACAATTCTTACGGGGGGTAAGGGGGCATAGTTTAATGACGAATGAACTTAGGGAAATTTTAGGACAAGTTGACGAAATTTATAAGCTTGGAAGAAGAAAAGAGGCTGAACCCATTCTTCTGGAGGGTGCAGAGAAACTTAAAAGTCTATATGGTGAAGATACTACAGATTATGCGGCGATACTAAATGAATTAGGAGGGCTTTATAAAGAAATCAGTGAATATTCCAAATCAGAAGACGCTTTTTTAAGGGCACAGAAGATACTTTCAAAAGTGTTGGGAGAGGAACATCCTGATTATGCAACAACTTTAAATAATCTTGCAGGTCTGTACAGGCTTATGAATAAGCATGAAGAATCGGAAAAGCTGTTTAAAGAAGCAATAATGATTTATGAAAAGACTTTAGGAAAAAATCATTTTCTTTATGCAAGCGGGTTAAACAATCTGGGACTGCTGTATCAGGATTTAAAAAGATACCGGGAAGCATGGAGGCTGCATGAAGATGCACTCGAAATAATTAAAAATCTTGATAATCCTATTGCTTATGCTACAACTTTAAATAATCTTTCGGTAGTTTATAGTCATTTGGGAAGTATAGATGAAGCAGAAGAAATGCTGAAAAAGGCTTCAGAAATATATAAGGAAGAAGTTGGAACGGAGCACCCGTTGTATGCTTCATCATTAAACAATCTGGCGTCTTTTTATATTAATCATAAAAAAATATATACACCTGCAAAAGAGTTATATTTACAGGTTTTGGATATATGTGAGCGTGTATATGGGAAAGACAATTATGAGTATGCCGTTGCTGCTTATAATTTAAAAGAAGCCTATGAGGGGCTCAAAAGGTATTATGATGCTGAAATATATATGATGGAGGTTGTCCGTATATACAGAAAGATTTTTGGTATGTACAACCCATTATATTTAGAAAGCCTTGAAAAATTAGATGCTTTGAGGGAAAAAATTGCGTATGATTTATAATTGCGAGAAAGAGAGCTTATTATATGAAAGGGTTGGAGTTGGCGCAACGGTACTTTGAACAGGTCGGAGCACCGATGCTTACGGAAAAATTTCATAAATATGAAGCAAGAATAGCTGCAGGTCTTGTTGGGGATGGCTCAGAGTGCTTTGGGTTTGATGATGAATTGTCGAAGGACCATGATTGGGGACCTTCTTTTTGTATTTGGCTTAATTCTGAAGACTATATAAGAATAGGTATGGAAATTCAAAGGGAATATGAAGCCCTGCCGATGGTATTTGAAGGATACGAAAAAATAGATACCAAAGGAAATGATGATAGGAGAGGGGTTTTTGCTAATGAGGCATTTTATAAACGCTTTATCGGATTAGATCATCCTCCGCAGAGTTTACAGGAATGGAGGATGATTCCTGAGGAATATCTCGCAGTTGCGACAAACGGTAAAGTGTTTTCAGACCCTTTAGGGGAATTTACTTATTTTAGAGAAAAATTGAAGGAGTTTTATCCTGAGGATATCCGGCTTAAAAAAATTGCCGCAAGGTGCATGACCATAGCGCAATCGGGACAATATAATTATCCGCGGTGTATAAAAAGGGGAGAGTATGTGGCGGCATATTATTCAGAAGCAAAATTTGTTGATGCCGTTGTTTCTATGATATTTTTACTAAATAAGGAATACAAGCCTTTCTATAAATGGATGCATAGGGCTATGCTGAAACTGCCTGTTTTAGGCGAGCGTATATATGAATTGCTTATAGATTTAGTAGCCGTTGATGAAAAGGAGACAAATAATTTTTATATGCGGAAAAGCAATATTATTGAAGAAATATCAATGCATGTGATCAATGAATTATACCGGCAGGGGCTCAGTGATCATAAAAGTGATTTTTTATGGGATCATGGACCGGAAGTTCAGCTTAGAATACAAGATCCCATTATAAAAGGTATAGACGTGACCTTAGATTAGAATGTGGGAAGTTAGAATGTGGGAAGAAGGGATAAGGTAATGAAAAGTAAACTATCTGAAAGTAAGAAAGCAATCATTGCTGATATTTTAGAAATTGAGTGGCATATGTTTGAAAGTGTGCCCAATGTTAATGGGAAAGCGGCTTGTCAGGAGGATAAAAATACATTTCGGATTATGCGCTCCAGTCAGTTGATGGAATGGCCTTATGATGTATTGCAAAGCTACCAAGCAGACCTGTCAGAAGCTGAAAAGGCCGGCAGGAATCTGATGACAGAAAAATATGCGCGTATGATGGCGTCCACATCGCCTAAAGAATATGAAATGATAAAAGATAAGCTTATGCCTTTGGATGAAAATAAAATAATTCTGATAAATAAAATTGCGAAAACTATTTTGGAATGGCGAAAAACGATTGCCATAAAATATCCTTATGTATCAGACAGAGGGAGACCTCTATATGCAGCTGAGGATACCCCTTATATTACTTCTTTTGAAACATATTTAAAAGGAGAGCTTTCTACATATTCAATAAGAACACTTGAACTATATTATGACCATCTCTTGAATCAAAAATCAAAAAATATAAATGCTTCGGAGATAATACTTGAGAATATGGTGAAACAGTACGGATATGCATCTCTGGATGAAGCAAATGAAGCAATAAAAAAATCCATTGAGTCCTTGTGATTCTAGATTTTATATTATTAATACCTAACTGAACAGAGGATTGAGGAACTTGCATAATTCATATTTCCTCAATTAATAAAGACTTTGCCAGGTGTTGCATTGACTGTCATGGCTTATAATATTTTTTGTATTGTGTTGGAGATAAGGAAGTAATTTTCTTAAATACTTTACTGAAATAAAGGTTATCTGTGAAGCCTAAAACAGACGCCAAGTGATTTATGGAGATATTTGGCTGAGATTGAATAATTGATTTTGCCTCTTCAATTTTAAGAAAAGTAAGATATTCAATAAAGGATGAATTTTTATACTTCTTAAAAATGCGGTTCATCTTAGGCTGAGAAATAAAAAAATGTTTACATACTGTTTCAACATTTATTTTTTTTGTTAGGTTTTCTTTTAAATAGGAATCAATTGATGACATTAATTCCTCATCGCTTATCATATTATTTTCGTCATCAATACAGAATATCTTTAATAAGAATTCCGAATATTGTGATACTAATGATTTGTAATCTTTGGCCGATTCTACTATTTTTTCTATATGATTTTCAATATTAAATTCTGTATATTGAGGATAAATGGCATAATTTTTTTCTACAGAAATAGTAATTCTGAATAGAAATTTTTTAATTAATATCTTTGGTGATTTTTCCCTTTGACAAAATTCCAGTGCTTGGGCAACTAAGTCACAGAAAGAATGCCAATTATGTGTCCACAAAGCGTTTTGTATCTTTTCCTTATATTCTGTTTGCAATTTGTTATATAATTCTTTACAGTTTGCAACTTGATTATTATCAAAAATTACAATGGACTGTCCTAATGCTTCGTAAACATCTTTTTCATCCATCATTTTTTTTATAATATCATGTAATTTTCTAATATCATGAAAAATTGGACTTAATGATATAGTCGTGTGATTTTTATCTGCAACACATCCATGGTTAACGAATTTATGTGATATGGTTTGTATTACGGATTTATTACTTTGATTTAATCCAAACACTATTAGAGTACTATCATTTAAAAATTGATTTAGAATCCAATAAGTTTCATTTTTTGACAGTATGCTGTCGATTTCACTTATGTTATTTTCAGATATTGACATAGAAGGACTGATTTGAAGAGCAAAATAATAGGAAAATTTATTAAAGTGGGTAACGATTTCATTTATACTTACGATCTTATCATTTACAATACGAGTCAATAATTCCGCTTGCGTATTTTTACGCAGCTCCAAAACCTTAGTAGATTTATTAATAAGAATATTTTTTAATTGTTGTTCATTGATGGGTTTTACAAGATAGTCATCGGCATTTGCCCTTAAGGCATCTCTTGCAAGATCAAAATCGTGATATCCGCTTAAAATGATTGGAATAATATGTGAATATTGCTTTTTTATTTCTTTTATCAGGCATATTCCGTTAATACCGGGCATTTTAATATCTGTAAAGATAATATCAGGCTGATATATTTTAATATTTCTCATTGCATCCTGAGCATCATATGCTTCATATATTACTTTAAAACCATTTCCTATACTATTTATTTTGTCTTTTAAATCACTTATAAATATAGGTTCATCATCGACTAGCATAATTCTAATCATTTTAAGTCCCCCTTATCAAATTTACCATAGTATTTAGATAGAATATTATGCTAAAAACGATTATTTCTTTACATGTATTCTAATTTCAGTCCCGCCATCTATTCTGTTTTTTATCTCAAATTCAAATCGGTCTTCGAAAAGAATTTTGAGCCGCATAAATGTATTTAAAATACCTAATCCTTTGACTTTGAACTGAGGGTCATCATCTAACCATGTTTTACTGTTGTTATAGCAATTAATTTCCTCCGTTATCTTTGATAATTCTGTTTCATCTATTCCTATTCCATTATCCTTTATTATGATTTCCCAACCTGAGTCCAAGTGTTTTCCTATAACATGGATAGTAAGGGGACCACTTAGGCCAAAAAATCCATGCTTAACTGAATTTTCAACAAATGGCTGGAGTGTCATTCTGGGTATTTGTATATCAAATAATTCTTTATCTATATCAATAAAATATTCAAGTCGGTGCTCGTATCTGTATTTTAATAGCCCAAGATAGGATGAAATATTTTCTTTTTCCTTTCCTATGGTTACATGATCCTCGCTAATATCTGAAGTATATATAAGCAGATTATTAAGCTTACTGCAAATATCAGGTATTTTATTATCGCCTATTTTTTTAGCCATTATAGAAATTACGGAAATTGTATTGTGAAGAAAATGAGGGTTCATTTGTGATTGCAATATCTTATAATAAGCTTTTTGAATTTTCGACTGTGTTTTCATAGACTCATCAACTGATTTTTTAAGCTTTAATGCCATTGTATCAAATGTATTATTTAAAAAATCAGTTGATGAGTCTATGAAAACACAGTCGAA
>JAAYPU010000187.1 GCA_012519645.1 Clostridiales bacterium
CACTTAATTTTGTGGTGTAAAGCTGATGAATAATATATAATAAATAATGGCGAAGCAATAGTGATGCTTTGCATCAGGGAGAGTATGGAATATGGATGCTTCGCATCAGTGCATATAGTACTTTACTTATACTTACACTGTGCGTAGCACATATTTATACTTACACTACTCCGAAGGAGTATATTCACTTTGCTCCGAAGGAGCTTATTATACTTATTTTTTCCGGGGGATGAGAAATATGGAAACACAAAGCTGTATAAAAATCTATAAAGCAGATAGAAAATTAGAATTTTGGGAAAAAGGAAATCTTATTCACACTTTTAAAGTAGGGCTGGGATTTTCTCCGAATGGACATAAAACAAGAGATGGTGATGGCAGAACACCTGAGGGAGCTTATTATATCTGCACTCAAAACCCCAGAAGCCGTTTTACATTATTTTTAGGCATAAGCTATCCTAACATTGAAGATGCCTATAAAGGTCTGGAAGAAGGTCTTATAGATGAAGGTACTTATGAAAGCATTAAAAAATCTATTCAGGAGCTAAAGAGACCCGATTGGAACACACCTTTAGGCGGACAGATAGGTATTCACGGTAAAGGAAGCGCCTATGACTGGACTGCAGGCTGCATTGCACTGGATGATGAAGATATGAAGGTGTTGTGGGAGTTGGCTAAGATAGGAACGCCGGTACACATCTATAAATAAACGACCTTGCAAAATGGTCGATTTCGTTGTTGCTCCTTCTGCTTCGGATGCTCACTTAGCTATAAAGTAAGCTCCGCTCCTCAGCTTCGGTGCGCATAGAACTCACCTCATTTTTCAAGGTCTTAAAAATATAGTTTATAATTAAGAATGAAGAATCAAGAATTAAGGAAAGGTTTTGCAAAAGCAAAATCTTTTTAAATAATTTATTATTAGAAAATTCTTGATATTTCAATAGTTTAAGGGCTGTTTTGCAGCCTTTTTCATTTTTTGACACAATAATTGAAGAAAAAGAGAGAAAATAGGAGTAAATTGAAGAAAAAGGTATACTCATATAGGCAAAATTAGATAATTTGTTCTTGTTTAAATATAATCGGCAATGCTATACTATATATTGTACTATTTAAAAAAGATTGTCACAAGGGAGTGTGGATAATGGCAGTAACAAAAATCCAGAAAAGAACCGGAGAAATAGTTGATTTTGACGTCATAAAGATTAAAAATGCTATTTATGCAGCAGCACAAGCAGTAGGCGGCCATGACGAAATGCAATCTCAGCGTCTGGCAAATATGGTTTTAGAGATACTCAATGAATCCTACAATGCAAGCATACCCTCGGTAGAAGATGTACAGGATATCGTTGAAAAAGTTTTAATTGAAGAAGGACATGCTAAAACGGCTAAAGCTTATATCCTTTACAGAAAAAAGCATGAAGAGCTTCGAGAAGTGAAAAACTTATTCATGGATGCAGAAAAAATGATAGAGGAATATGTATCATTGGAAGACTGGCGGGTAAATGAAAATGCTAATATGGGATTCTCTCTTCAGGGATTGAATAATCACATAGTTGAGAGTATTACGAAGAAATATTGGTTGAATAAGATATACAGTAAAGAGTTAAGAGATGCGCATATCAAAGGCGACTTGCATATTCACGATTTAGGGTTGCTTGCACCTTATTGCTGCGGATGGGATTTAGAAGCTTTTCTTTCCAGAGGCTTTAAAGGTGCGAAAGGCAAAATAGAATCAAAACCACCGAAGCATTTTGAATCTGCGCTAATGCAAATTGCGAA
>JAAYPU010000188.1 GCA_012519645.1 Clostridiales bacterium
ACGGCAATCAAAGTCCCAAATACCAATCCATAAATAAAGGCTTTAAAATCAGAAACAATAAAGAAAGACACTGCTCCAACAATCAATGCTAATATGAATGTATACTTATACACACTGAATTTAAGTTTTATTAATTCATTCATTATATCTATCCTATTTGTTATTTTTATTTATATCATGCATGATAACTTTATAAACATTCATGAATGCAACGATGACACCGAAAATAATAAACACTATCAAAAAAATACTGTTGGTTCCAAGTTTTCTGTCTAAAAGTCCGCCAAAATATACTGCAGCTAAAATGGGTACCACCATCATAATGCCTATTTGTGTTAGTAAGGCTAACCATTTATAAATAGCAACTTTATTATTTGGCATACTTCCATCCTCTCAGATAAATAATAGTTAAAAAAATAACAATAATTCGAGTGCTTTTTTAATTGTAAAATCGAATATCCGACAATTTATCACATAATTGGACAATAAATAAAAGTATTATTATAATTATATCGCTATAAATGCAAATGTAAAGGTATATCTCGTCTACTTTTTCACAATTTACCTAAAGTATACTGTATAATGTATCTTAAATATGCAATTATGATATTATATTTATATATATTTCTTATTATAAAACAATTGGAGAATCTTTATGATTCTCCATTTAACTCCGTTGTTTTTCAATAAACCTGTGCCTTAATAATTTCAATAATCCTTTGCGATGCTTTTCCGTCGCCATAAGGGTTAACCGCTTGCGCCATCGCATCATATTTATCTTTGTCATCAAGTAATTCACTTGCCATTCTGACAATATTTTCTCTTTCAACTCCAGCAAGCTTTACTGTTCCTGCCTCGATAGCCTCCGGCCGTTCAGTCTCTTTTCTGACAACCAATACGGGTTTTCCTAAAGAAGGCGCCTCTTCCTGCAATCCTCCCGAATCTGTAATAATTAAATAAGACTTAGACATTAATTTAACAATAGGTAAATACTCCAAAGGTTTTATCAAATGAACACGCCCTATCCCCTTTAATAATTCGTCAGCATGTTTCTGAACCTTTGGATTAAGGTGGACCGGAAAAACAATTTCCACATCCTTGTATCTAAGAACTATATCCTTCAGAGCAAGAAAAATATTATTCATGTATTCTCCTAAATTTTCCCGCCTGTGACAAGTTACCATTATGATTCTATTGTTAATAAAATCTATTTCATCCAATTGAGTACAGGAAAATTCATATTCTTTTTTCGATGTATCCATTAATGCATCTATTACTGTATTCCCTGTTAAAAAAATTTTTTCTTCAGCTATTCCTTCTTTAATAAGATTCTGTTTATTCCTTTCAGTAGGTGCAAAATGGAAATCTGCGATATGTCCGGTAAGGGTTCTGTTCATTTCCTCCGGAAATGGTGAAAATTTATTATAGGTCCTTAATCCCGCTTCTACATGCCCAACCTTAACATTATGATAAAAGGCTGCCAATGAACCGGCAAAAGTTGTGGTCGTGTCACCATGAACCAATATAATATCAGGTGAAACTTTGCTTATAACCTCGTCCAATCCTACCAAAACCCTTGATGTTATTTGAGTTAATGTCTGGTTTTCTTTCATTATATCTAAATCAAAATCAGGTTGAATATTAAAAAGCTGCAAAACCTGATCCAGCATTTCTCTATGCTGTGCCGTAACGCAAACATAGGAATCTATATCCTCTTCCTGCTTTAATCCGTTAACTAAAGGAGCCATTTTTATTGCCTCAGGTCTTGTCCCAAAAATTGTTAATACCTTGATTCTTTTTTTCATTTCTGCTCCCTTCTATACGTCATGCTTGTTTTCATCTATTTCATCATTGCCTTTAGTATAAGTAAAAACATATATTAATGCAAAGGTCAAAACAATAAGAATAGATCCGTAAGCAAGCATATTATTATTTACCAATGCTGCCGCAACTCCTAAAATAGCACTCAATGTATACAGTATAATAACTGTCCTTTTCTGATCCATTCCAGTCGATAATATGCGGTGATGCAAGTGCCCTTTGTCAGCCTCCATAATAGGCTTTCCTCTATACATGCGTCTTAGTATTGCAAAAGCCGTATCAAAAATCGGCAATCCAAGAACTAAAACAGGTATGACAGTTGCAATGGCAGCCGCACCTTTCATTGGACCGATAATAGAAACCGCTGATAGCATAAAACCTAAAAATAACGAACCGCCATCTCCCATAAAAATTTTTGCCGGATTAAAATTATAGGGAAGAAAACCTACT
>JAAYPU010000189.1 GCA_012519645.1 Clostridiales bacterium
CGCAAAATTCTGATTGACACAATTTGGCATAAATAATATAATTATTACAGACCGACATGTCGGTCTGTAATAATCCTTTATGGACTGGGAAGGATAAAAGAATGAATACAAGAGAAAGAATTATTGCACATTCATTTAACTTATTTTTGAACAGAGGATATGCTTCTGTACATATTAGTCACATATTAAAAGATTTAGAATTATCCAGAGGTGGATTTTACCATCATTTTCGCAATAAAGAAGAGGTTCTTAAAGAGGTTATAGAAAAGTATTACATTAATCAACTAAGTGATTTGACCCAGGTTGTGGAATCTGCCAAAAGCTTTAAAGAAATAATTATTGGCTTGCAAAATCTTGCTGCAAAGCAGATAGAGATTTTTTTGAGTGTAGATGAAGAAAAACCAAACCATTATTACCTAATGTTTGAAGCCATGAGACTTTTCCCGGAAACTAAGGAGACAATTTCACATTGGTACGTAGAGTCTATAAAAAGATTACGTACATTCATAGAAAAATGTGTTGCTGACGGAGAATTAAAGGAAGATGTGGAGCCGTCGATGCTTGCTTTGCAGATTATTACGCAAGTAGAAGGGCTGTTTGTTATGAGCCACTTTGTGGATAAGAGTATGGATAAGGAAGATATACTTCTTGTGTTCGAGAGGATATATAACAATACGGCAGCTGCATTAAATTAGTTATTAGTTATTAGTGATTAGTGGTAAAATTAAGCGGGGTTTGAGATGAATCAAACCCCGCTGTATTTTTTCTCATTATGAAAAGAAGCAGCTTAGATATGTCTGAAAATAATGTAATAAATGTGGTAAACCTTCGGTTTTTATATTGCAGTATAATTGCTCCGCTATATGCGAAGCAGCAATAAAGCCTTCCAGTATTTCGGAATATTCTGATTGTAAATCCGTCATTAACAAAATGAGTATCTGGATGACATTTGAGTCATAAAGATCTTTTTTCATGCTAATAGTCCCTTCGTTTAGCAAATCCTGCGATCATTATACTCAAAAGATCCATTTATGTGACAGATGAGATTTAAATGCGTCGGAATACTCCTTTTACATGGCCTAATATTTGTACATCTTTTACAATGATAGGTTCCATGGCTGAGTTTTCCGGCTGAAGTCTTATGTGTGAGGCTTCCTTATAGAAAGTTTTGACAGTTGCTTCAGATTCGTGCCCGTTTATCATGGCAACGACGATGTCACCGTTATTGGCAGTGTTGGAGGATTCAACAAGAATATAGTCACCATCGAATATTCCTGCCTCAACCATACTGTTTCCTTTGATCGTAAGCATGAAATGGTTGCCGCGGCCCAGAAAATGTGATGGAACAGGAAAATATTCTTCAATATTTTCATTAGCCAAAATTGGCTGCCCCGCAGCTATTCTGCCCACCATAGGGATGTCTGTAACATCTGTCCGCTCAATATTGGATAAATCTCTTTTTACCGGATTTACAGAGGATTCCAAGATTTCAATAGCTCTGGGTTTAGTGGGATCTCTTCGGATGTATCCCTTTTTTTCTAAACTATCTAAATCCTTGTGAGCTGTGGATGTTGATTTGATCCCTAATGAACTGCACATTTCACGTACTGTAGGTGGGTAACCTTTTTGCATGATTTCATTTTTCATATATTCCAAAATTTTACGTTCTCTCTCAGACAATTCAGGCTTCATAATCTTCGCCTCCTTAATTATTTCTATAATCATTATATCATAATTTCATGAAATGTAAACATATGTTCTGTAGTATAATTTTGTCGAATAAAAAAGAAAAAAATAGAAGGATAATTTTAACATTTACAGAATATATATTATTAAGGAAATAAAAACATAAATTTCCTCGATCATAAGTGAGGGATAAGAAATGGAAAGAAATAATAAAAATATGGATAGCCATATTGATAAGAGAATGAAGGACATAATTAAAAAAGTATTAAGAAAACTGGAAACTCTTGACAGCAGTAGTGTTTATTATGTCCGAAACAAAAAAACCAAATATTTGAATTAATTTTAAAAAACGATCTTACTGAAGGGTAAGTTTATAAAATAAGTTGTTTGAATAGTCTGATAATTAGGGCTTTA
>JAAYPU010000190.1 GCA_012519645.1 Clostridiales bacterium
TAAAAAAGAAGGAATTTCATAATTAATATTCCCTCAAAATATAAGCTCTTAGTTCTGTACTAAGAGCTTTGTTATTTATTAAAATATTATTTTTATACCTTATAATTCATGCGAATCAAAATCAGGCTCGTATGGATCTTCCTCGTAGTCAAATTCAAATCTTTTAAAATTCACTTTGTTTGTAAAGCTTTTATATTGGTTTGCTCTACGGTGTTTTTCTTTCAACCTGTCATAGTCATCCATTTCAAAGTCGTATTTTTTCTTAGACGAATATTTTTTATTGCCCAAATAAGACCCTCCTTATATCTTATATGAATCATAATATCAAAGAAATTATAACAAATATATTATGTTAAAAACAATAAAAAAAATAATCTAATAGTTATTTTTGCATTCAAATATAATGCATTGATCTTAATATATGTAATAATTTTTATCCCTTACAAATATCATTAACTAAGAAATATATGGAGGGATACAATGAGAAAAAAATATTTCAGAAAAAACACTAAAAAGATTATACGAAATTTAATCGTTCAAATATGGATATGTATTATCATTATAATTTTAGTCATTAGTATAAAAAAAGCCGATATTACCATGACTAATAAATTTTTAAGCATTATAGAAACGGGATTAAAATATGAGTATGATTTTAAAAAGGCGCCCGGTAAAGCTGTGGCTGTGATAAAAAGGATACCTGAAATACCATTAAAGACTGCTAAAATATTTACCGGGAAAAATAAGGAGTATGCTTTTAACCCTCCGATAGATCAGGGTGAAGTTATATCCACCTTTGGAAGCAGCTATAATATTGCAACAGAAACCAGTCATTTTCAAAGAGGGATAGATTATTATTCGTCTAAGCCCATGGATGTGTATTCAATAGGTGATGGCATTGTCACCGAAGTAGGCAATAGCAATGTGTATGGCAATTATATAAAAATCCATCACGGAGAACAAATTTTTTCGATATATGGAGGTTGTTCTTCGATTTATGTTAAAGATACACAAAAAATTAAAAAGGGGGATATTCTTGCATCTGTTGAATCCGTTTCAAGTGATCCGCAGTATTTTCATTTTGAGCTTTGGGTAAATGGCGAAATCGTTAATCCGGAAGATTATATTGATTTTAATTAAAATTTATGTTTACTTATAAAATACCTAAAACGAAGATTGAAATAAATTACATGCTTCTGCTTGTCCTATCTATTTTTATTTTAAATGGTAAAGCAGATGTCTTTCTGATTTCATTGTTTTCTGTTTTTTTGCATGAATCGTCTCACTATGGTATGGCGGGTATTTTCGGATATAAAATTGAAAGAATGGAATTAAATATATGGGGTGGGGTATTAGACTTAGAAAACTATGTTATTAAACCTTTTCATGAAATCCTTATTCTTATAATAGGTCCGTTTACAAATTTGTCCATAGCATTTATTTTCAGCATAATATCAGGCTATATTAACGAAAGCTTTATAAATAATATTATTTTTGTGAATACTGTACTTGTAGTATTTAATCTGATACCGATAGCACCGCTGGACGGAGGTAAAATAGTCAGGCTATATCTCACTTATTTTATTGGCTATGGCAAAGCTATTAAGGTTACTTTGGCATTTTCCAAAATATTTGCTTTTTTTCTTTTTTTAGCTGGGATTTACCTGGTACAATATGATATATTAAATATTACCATCTGCTTTGCAGCGGTCAATATATATATCGCTTCAAAAAAAGAGAGCAGCTTTACCCTTTATCGGGTTATGAGGTATATGGATATTGCGGATCAACAAAAATTAACAAGTCGTTTTGTTGTTTATAAAAGCAATGAAAAAATAAAAGATGCCATAGATACTTTTAACCCATCAAAGAAACGTGTATTTACAATAGTTAACGGTAAAGGGAAATATAAGGGACAACTCTCAGAAGCAGATATAATAAAGGGAATCATAGAAGAAGGTATTTATTGTGATTTTGAAAGAATATTAGAATCAAAGAAATTTAAATAAGAAGGAGACCACAATGTCTTTAGAAAAAGATTTAGAAAGAATACTGCCAAAAGTGGAAAAACCGGCAAGATATATTGGCGGTGAAGTAAACTCAATAAATAAAAACACTGATGAAATAAAAAGCAGATTTGTTTTTGCTTTCCCTGATATTTATGAGATAGGTATGTCTCATTTAGGGCTTCAGATTTTATATTTTGTACTCAATTTACAAAAGGATATTTTTTGTGAACGAGTTTTTGCGCCTGCTCATGATATGGAGAACATAATGAGAGAGAAAAAAATTCCTTTATTTTCTTTGGAATCCAAAACTCCTCTTAAAGAAGCGGACGTAATTGGTTTTACATTGCAATATGAATTGAGCTATTCCAACATATTAAATATGCTGGATCTGTCAGATATTCCTCTTTTGAGCAAAGACCGGGACAACACGCATCCCTTTATTTGCGCCGGAGGTCCCTGTGCTTATAATCCCGAACCTTTGGCGGATATTATTGATTTCTTTATTTTAGGGGAGGGAGAAACCATTAATGCTGAAATAATGAAAAAGCATATACTCTGGAAGGAAAGCGGTAAAGATAAATTTGAATTTTTAAAAGAAATCGCTCAAATGCAGGGCGTATATGTACCGTCGTTATATGATGCTTCGTATAGTGATGATCACACTATTCAGACATTGGACAAGCTGTATGAATGGGCACCTGATGAAATAATGAAGAATATAGAACCGGACTTGGATGAAGCTTATTATCCTGAAAAATTTATAGTGCCTTATATTGATGTGGTACATAATCGTGCTGTTGTGGAAATTTTCAGAGGATGCACCAGGGGCTGCCGTTTTTGTCAGGCCGGTATTATCTATCTCCCGGTCAGAGAAAGGTCTATGGAAAAGATTCAAGAAATAGCGGATAATCTGATAAAAAACACCGGACATGAAGAAATGTCATTAATATCTTTGAGTTCAAGCGATTACTCAAATATTGAGCCTCTTGTGACTTCTTTGATGTCAAAATGCGGTGATGAGAATATATCACTTTCGCTGCCATCTTTAAGATTGGACTCATTTTCTTTTAAGGTTCTTGAAGAAATACAGCGCGTAAAAAAATCAGGTCTCACATTTGCTCCTGAAGCGGGAACACAACGACTGAGAAATGTAATCAATAAAAATATTACTGATGATGATATATATAATGCCGTTGAAAATGCATTTAAGCTTGGATGGGGAAATATCAAGTTTTATTTTATGATCGGACTGCCCACCGAAACCTATGAGGATTTAGATGGGATCGTTGATATTGCAAAGATTATTGTGGATATTTTCTATAGAGTACGGGATAGAAAGAGCAAAAAGATGAATATTACCATAAGTACATCTAATTTTGTACCAAAGCCACATACTCCTTTCCAATGGGTGCCTATGGATGATATTGAAGCTTTAAATGCCAAACAAAAATACCTGTCAGAAAAATTAAAGAAAATGAAGCATGTGACCTATAATTATCATGATACCGAAACAAGCTTTTTAGAGGCTGTTTTAGCGAGAGGTGACAGAAGAATAGGCAGGGTGCTTGTTGAAGCCTTCAAACAAGGCTGCAAATTTGATGGGTGGAGAGAATTTTTTGATTTTGGAAAATGGATGCTCGCTTTTCAAGCAGCGCAAATCGATCCGTATTTATTTTCTCACCGTGATCGCAGATATGAAGACGTTCTCCCTTGGGATTACATAAATACAGGCGTTTCAAAAGAATTTTTGATTTCCGAGAATGAGAAAGCAATAAGAGAAGATTTGACTCTTGACTGCAGAAATGGCTGTACAAATTGCGGCATAAACAAAGTATCGGATTGTAAGGTGTGGTGAAAATATGGTTAGATATTTATTTAAATTTACCAAGATAAATCAAATGAAATATATTTCTCATTTGGATTTAATGAACCTGTTTCAACGTGCATTCAGAAGGGCCGAAATCAAAATTGCATATTCTCAGGGGTTTTCGCCTCATCCGAAATTCAGCATAGCACATCCATTGTCTTTAGGTATTGCCAGTGTTGCTGAATATATGGAAGCCGAGCTTATAAATGAAATTCCCATTGATATCATAAAAAACAAATTAAATAATACGCTTCCGACTGACGTTGAAATCCTTGAATGCAGAAAAATAGAAAATAATAAAAAATCCCTGGCAGCATTGGTTGAATACGGGGAATATGATATTTTATTTAGACTTGCAGATAATATAGATATCTCAATGATGGAAAAAATCATAGCAGATTTTCAGTCTTTGGAAGAAATAATTGCTATAAAGAAACAAATCAAGAAACAAACAGAAAAAAGAATCAATATTAAACCATTTATCTATTCAGTAGACGTTTTATCTTTTAACGATGGCCAGTGCAATCTGA
>JAAYPU010000191.1 GCA_012519645.1 Clostridiales bacterium
GTAAAGACTTCAGCTTATGTTCCTACCATAGAAGCTGCTGCAAAGACTATTGCTTTTGGTGACTTTGGTTATTACTGGGTAGCAGACAGACAAGGAAGATCTTTTAAAAGATTGAATGAATTGTATGCTGTGACAGGTCAAGTTGGGTTTATGGCAACTCAAAGGGTTGATGGAAAGCTTATATTGTCTGAATCTATAAAAGTACTTCAGCAGAAGGCATAGTAAATATGAAGGGCAGTGGTATGCTGCCTTTCTCGATTTTAAGGAGGAACCTTATGGGATATAATACAAAGAATTACACGGAACAAGGCGGTGAAAAAACTGTAATAGGAGGAGAACTAAATATAGCTGAAGGTGGTAAGCTAACATTTGAAGAATTAGAGTTTTCACCGGACAATCTGCCAAAACAAGTATCATTTCAAGCTGACAGTGTTGCTGAGAATGTTGCTGGGTTGGTGACTGACTTTAATAGACTTCTTAACAAGATGAAAGCCTCTGGAATTATGGGATGTGAGAGTCCTGTCATAACAATAACTACACAGCCTGCTGATGCAGCTGTTATTGCAGGTAGCATAAGCGGAACTCTCTCAGTAGTTGCTGAAGTAACACCGGAGGGTGACATAAGCTATCAGTGGTATAGCAATACAACTAAAGCTAATACTGGTGGTTCGCTTGTAACAGGAGCTACATCAGACGAGCTAACAATTTCTATAGACCTGACAGAAGGAACATATTACTACTACTGCGTTGTTAGTTCTCTTGATGCATTAAGCGTTGCATCAGAGGTATCCACTGTAACCGTTGATGTTCCAGTTATCACTATTATAAGTCAACCGGAAGATTTGATGGTAACGGAGGGATCAATAACCGAGAGTGTATCTGTAACATCAGAGGTGACGGGTAGTCTTGATTTGATCTATCAATGGTACAGCAATGCAACAGACAGCAATGAAGGAGGAACACTAATAGCTGATGCAACATCAAATGAATTTTCAATTCCACAAGAATTGACAGAAGGGACATATTACTATTACTGCGTTATTGCATCAACAGGTGCGACAAGCATTACTTCAGAAGTAGCAACTATTACAGTAGAAGCAGACGGTGAATAGTTTTAGAGGAGGATGAGTGTATGATTGCAACACTTGAAGAAGCAAAGTTGTTTCTTAGAATTGATAACAGTGATGAAGATACACTCATCACTGACTTAATAAACGCATCTGAAAACTTATGCAAAGATATTATAAGACAGGAATTTTCTGAACTTGAGAAGATTCCTGAAACTTTGAAAACAGCTGTTCTTTATGGAGTTACATACCTTTATGAGAACCGGGAAAAAGCAGATCATAAGGAACTGACTAAAACACTTTCATATTTGCTATTTGGAATCAGAAAGGAGATATTCTGATGAAGGTAGGCAGAATGCGCTACAGGATAGAAATAGAAGATTTAATTAAGATTACAGATAATGACGGATTTGTATCAGAGGAGTGGATTCCTTTTGCTGAAGTATGGGCTGATATCACCCCTGTATCCGGAAGAGAGTATTTTGATTCAGCACAGGATTTGTCTGAAGTAACAAGCAAGATATATATCAGGTATCTCAGAGGATTAAAAACAATAATGAGAATTAAATGTGTTGAAAGAGTATTTAACATTCAGTCCATATTACATGATGAAAGACAAGGAATCACAACTATCATAGCAAAGGAGGTTTTGTAGATGGCAGTAGTGAATTACAAACTTCCTGATGAAATACTTGAAAAGATGACTAAGCTCGGTGAAAAATCTGATGAAGTAATTAAAAAGGTATTACAAGAAGGAGCAGAACCTCTATATGACGTAGCAAAACAAAATCTTAAAGATTCTATTGGAAGGGATACAAAACAAGAATCAAGGTCAAAGGGAGATTTGCTAAAATCCATTAGAATCACATGGCCGTTTTTAGACAGAAACGGAAATTGGAGTATTAAGGTGGGGTGTGAAGGAATAGATAGCAAAGGTGTGTCCAATGCGCTTAAAGCCTCTGTTCTTGAGCATGGGAAGTCCAACCAGGTAGCAAGACCATGGCTTAAACCAAGCGGCTCTAAGGCTAAGAAAGCATGCATAGAAAAAATGAAAGAAGTATTTGAAGCGGAGGTTGATAAGTTGTGAGCACATATGAACTTATTAGAGACACACTACAATCTCTTAATATACCCGTATCAATAAACGAAAATGTAGACAAGAATGCAGTAAGTTTTATTATCATAATTCCATTGTATGACGGATTCGATGTGTTTGCAGACAACAAGCCAAGCATTGAAGTATCAGAGGTGGAACTTTCCATATATTCAAAAGGAAACTACCTGAAATTAGTCAAGGATATTTCAGTGTTACTTATCGATGCTGGATTTACTATAACAAACAGAAGATATTTAGAATATGAAAAAGATACAAAACTCCATCACTACATTATAGATGTGGCAATGGAGTTTTCTTATTAGGAGGTATTTAAATGGCAACAATAGGATTAGATAGTTTATATTATTCAAAAATTACAGAAGACACAGATGGAGAAGAAACCTACGCAACTCCTGTGAAACTTGCAAAGGCAATAAAAGCTGACCTATCAATTGAACTAGCAGAGGCAATTCTTTATGCAGATGATGGAGCAGCCGTGGTTGTAAAAGAATTTAAAAATGGAAAGTTATCTCTAGGAATTGATGATATAGGTTCTACGGCAGCAGGAGACTTAACGGGAGCAAAATTGGATGACAATAATGTGCTTATATCAACAAGCGAGGATGGAGGAGAGCCTGTGGCAATAGGTTTCAGGGCAAAGAAGTCCAATGGTAAGTACAGGTATTTCTGGCTATATAAAGTTAAATTTGGAATACCTGCAACAAACCTTCAAACCAAAGGAGACAGTATAACTTTTCAGACACCTACAATTGAGGGTACTGTAATGAGAAGGAATAAGACTGATGCAAATGGAAATCATCCATGGAAATCAGAGGTAAATGAGGATGATACAGGAGTTATTGTATCAACTATAACCGGCTGGTTCACTGGAGTTTATGAGCCTGAATTCACAGTAATACCATAGGAGACAAGATAGATGGATGATGAAAGAAGCAGCAGTATTACAATAGGTGGAGTTGATTACAAACTTATTCTTACTACAAGAGCTACAAAGGAGATTGCAAGAAGGTATGGCGGTCTTGAAAATCTTGGTGAGAAACTAATGAAATCTGAGAACTTTGAAATGGCTCTTGATGAGATTGTATGGCTTATTACCCTTCTTGCAAATCAAAGTTTGTTGATTCATAACTTGCAAAACAAGGATGATAAGAAGGAACTTCTTAAGGAGGACGAAGTTGAACTTTTGACTTCCCCAC
>JAAYPU010000192.1 GCA_012519645.1 Clostridiales bacterium
CAACGGATGAGGAAGAAGTCATGTTTGACTTTGATATCCACGGTCAGACAGAGGACTATAGGGAAGTTCGTGTCAGCAGAGAAAATGATTACTATATTTTAGAAGGAAAACAATTGGAAAAGATCTTTAATTCCACAAACTTTAATGATTTGGAATCACTGAGATATTTGTATAACTATCTGAAATCCCGAGGCGCAATCGATAAGCTCAAGGAATTGGGAATAAGAGAAGGGGATACTGTAAAGATCAAGGACTATGAGTTTGAATACTACGATTAAAGTTTCTTAATTTAGCAATTTTTTCGTTAACGATAATCTTTCTGCATCAGCTGCATTTCAATCTCAGAATTTCTCGCACGGTCAAACGACAGCGTCCATGCTGCGGTTGACCTAAAAATGACGTCCTGTCATTTTTACTTCGAAATTACAACGATTTCAATGGTTGATGAATAGAAAGCTTATCAAATCACTCAAAAATAAGCTAAATTAATCTTTAGCGAAAATGAAAAATCCTTCAAATTGAAGGATTTTTATTTATATTTAATTTAAGGCTGTTTCAAAATCGTTAAGAAAAAGTAATAGGACTTATAAAACGAGGCAAGTTCTTTTGTTTAAGGCTGTTCAGAAGCCGTTAGATAATAGTCGTAGGACTTATAAAACGAGGCAAGTTCTAGGCGCGTTGAGTCTGAAAAGCGGAGTGTACTTGAAGCTAAATGAGCATTTGAAGACGAGACTGCAACAACGAAATTGCCCGTTTTGGAAGTCCTAACCTAAAAGTTCATTTTATAAGATATTACCTTCCCAATATAATTAAAATCATTTACATTATCATAGAAGTATATTTCATGCTCTTTGTTTTCAGGTACTAATATTATGTTATTGTTCTGTTCATAATATCGTCTGATAACAGGCACTTTATTACCCTTTGGATAGAAAGCGACAACATCTCTGTTTTTTAGAAATTCTCTCTTTGTAGGTGTAATTTTTACATGAGAATTCATCGGTACAAGGGGTTCCATAGAAGGATCTCTTAAAAAGAAATATGAGCCTTCTGAATTTTCATTATGCTGAACTGTTCCGGACAGCGCATGGATGTTTTCTACAAAGGTATTTATATTAGAATCCTGCAAGCTTCCTATATAATTTGCGGATAACTCAAGGGCTGACAGAATATCTAAGTTATCAATATATTCTGATATAGCTTCAGGTAAATTTGCCGTTTCCTTTGATAATTTATTTAGAAGGTATTTATTGGCAGCAGATGCCATCAAAATATAGTTCTTAATAATATCCGGTGCCTTTTCCATATATCCTTGAAAAACTAATTTCATTGGATTGTTTTCACCGCAGACTTGGGCAAGAGTTCTGGAGATTTCTTCAGAAGGAGGCGGTAATTCACCGTTTTTTAATTGGCTGATATATGAAGGTGTAATTTCATAGTTAAGTTCCGTACACCGTTTTGTTATTTGTCTCAATGATAATCCGCTTTTTTTTATTATTTCATCAAGCATAACAGCATAATCCATCTAAAATCCCCCTCGATTAACAAATATTTGTGTTAAGTATATCATTTACACTTTGTTAAGTCAACTCATAACATTATTCGACATGTTCTTACAAAGAATTTCAGGCAAGATAAAGCATAATAATATACAGAAATATTTTTAGGGAATTATCTTTGTCATTTTTTTGAATATATATTTTCATTTATGAAAAAATATGAATAAAAAAGTTACGGAGTGATACTGAATGAAATCAGGAAAGAAATCATCCTTAGTGGCTTCAGAAATAGCTGCTTTATGGAATACTTATGAAAGTGATTCTTTAGCAATTTGTATGTTTAAACATTTTTTAAACAATGTAGATGATAGAAAAACACGTAATCTCATAGAAAAAGCTAAGCAGCTATCAGAAAGTCATATTGAAGATATAAAAAAAATTTACGATGAAGAAAATCTTACTGTTCCCATTGGCTTTGGTAAGGATGATCTGGATGAAAAAGCCCCCCGAATATTTACAGATGTTTTTTATTTATTTTATTTAAGCGATATGGCAGGTTTTGGCATTGACGGATATTCATTATTTAACAGATATATAGCACGTCCTGATATAAGAGATTTCTTTATAACTTGTATAAAAGATGCCTGTGATTTATATAGGGAAGTGGCGGATCTTATGTGTGAATATGGAGTTTTCAGTAAGAGTCCGAGGGTAGAAGTAGACAAAAGTTCAACTTTTGTAGAAAGTGATAGCTTTGTCAGTGGTCTGAATGTTAATCCGCGCCCTTTAGTTGTACGCGAAGTTACCAGTATTTTCAGCGGATTAGTATTTGATGCCATGTGGAGAGCCATATCTATAGGATTCGGCCAGTCCTGCAGATCAAAACAGGTAAAAAATTATTTTTTTAAGGGCAGAGATATTGCAACAGACCATTACAAAAAATTTTCCGAGTACCTCATGAATGAGCATTTAAACATTTCTTCCAATAGCGATACATTTGTTACTGATTCAACGATACCTGCCTTTTCAGACCGGTTAATGATGCATCATATATTGGTGTTATGTAATTTTGCGATTACCGTCGACGGGTTTTCTATAGCTGCAAGTTTGAGGCCTGACTTAACTATGATGCATACCAAATTTGCAGCAGAAATTGCGAAATATGCTTCCAAAGGAATTAAGCTGATGATAAAAAACAAGTGGATGGAACAGCCGCCTCAAATAATCAGACATGATAAATTAAGCTGAGATATCTCTATGCATTCATTATAAAAATTTGTAAATATTTCTAAAAATATATTATATAAAATACTGAATTTGTATTATAATGATTGCAGGATTACTAATAAAGAGATAGGAGACAAACATGAATCAATTTTTGCAGCTATTTCAAGGAATTATAGAATTTCGTTGGCAATTTATTTTAATGTATATTATCGGTGGGATACTTATTTACCTGGCTATCAAAAAGAATTATGAGCCGATGCTGCTTCTTCCGATAGGATTTGGCGCTATATTGGTTAATCTTCCTTTGAAATCGATTTGGCAATATGAACCTGAATTTGATGAAACAGTAACTGAAATTATTGCGAAATATCCGGAGCTGAAAAATTTTTTCGAACAACAGTTCCACTATATTTTTAACGCCGGACAAGCATTCAAGGTTGAACCTGGAGTGCTGCAACTATTTTTTAATACCGGTATTCTTACGGAAGTATTACCTGTACTCATATTTATAGCAGTAGGTGCAATGATAGATTTTACGCCCTTACTTAAACATCCTAAGATGATCCTTTTCGGTGCTGCTGCACAGTTTGGTATATTTTCAACTATACTATTTGCATTATTTTTAAACAAGCTTTTCCCGTCATTGGGATTTGATCTCAAAACCGCTGCATCTATAGGAATTATAGGGGCTGCGGATGGTCCGACTTCAATATTTGTTGCATCAAAATTTGCAAAGGATTTGATTGGTCCAATATCTGTAGCAGCTTATTCATATATGTCTCTGGTACCTATTATACAACCACCGGTTATTAGGGCACTTACAAGCAAAAAAGAACGGATGATTCGGATGGAGTACCGGGATGTTAAAGTTTCCAAAACCGTACGTATATTATTCCCGATTCTCATTACAATTATAGCCGGAGTTATTGCACCAATAAGTGTGCCGTTAGTAGGATTACTTATGTTTGGAAATCTGATCAGGGAATCAGGAGTTTTAGAAAGATTGTCAAGAGCTGCACAAAATGAATTAGCAAATCTTGTTACACTTCTGTTAGGGATCACAATCGGTGCTACTATGCACTATGATAAATTTTTAAGAAAAGAAACATTGATTATATTGGCAATGGGATTAGTAGCATTTGTATTTGATACAGCCGGAGGCGTTATTTTTGCAAAAATAATGAATCTGCTTTCAAAAGAAAAGATCAATCCGATGATAGGAGCAGCCGGCATATCTGCCTTTCCTATGTCGTCCAGAATCATTCAAAGAATGGCCATACAAGAAGACCCCAATAATTTTATACTTATGCAGGCAGTGAGTGCAAATGTGGCCGGACAATTAGGCTCAATTGTTGCAGGCGGCATGGTGCTGGCACTTGTGCCCTGGTTATTATCGTTAGCGTAGGGAGGATATAAAATGAGTGATATGGATTTAGGATTACAATTGATGGCATATGGGTTGGCAGGTGTATTTACAGTTCTTGTCCTTTTTTACTTAGGTATCAAATTATTAGTTAAACTTTTTCCGTATAAGGAAGAAGAAAAATGATTAAATTTCAATATTGAAATTTAATCAAATTAAGAATTAAGAATGAATAATTGAGAATTAAGGATTAAGAATTAAGAACTAATGTAGATTTGACATAATTCTGCAAAAACAATTTTATTTGATTATAAAAGACCTTTTTAGGTCTTTTCTTATGGAAAAGCCTTTTAACGTTTTAGCATTTATTGTATAATGATATAAGGAAGTTTTATAGAAAGATAAGGAGATTTTATTATGGGGAAAAAACAATTAACGCTTTTATTTGGCGGTGACATTAGTGTTGGTGAAGATTCTTCAAAATATTTTCAAAGCGTAAATACGATTTTGGATAACGCGGATGTTAGAATAGCACAGCTTGAAGAACCTTATGTAAGTGAAGTTACCGATTTTGCCGGAATCAATAGAACTACTCAGGTGCTTGCACCGATGGTCGGTAAAATGGATATACTTACGCTTGCCGGCAATCATTTTTATGATTTTGGTGACCGTGGTGTAAAAGATACAATTGACTGGTGCAACAGTAATGGAATTGTATGCTGTGGTGGCGGTATGAACCTCGAAGAAGCTGAAAAACCGGGCTTCTTTGAAAAAGATGGTGTTAAGTTTGGTGTATTAGCTTATAATGCTCAAGGACCCAAAACCTCGTTTGCTGATGTTGATAAAGCGGGAACCTCATATGTTAATTTCGTAAGAGCATATATTCCATTAAATCAGATTGACCAAAAGAGAACACGTCTTGAAAATGATGTTTGGGAGTTGAAAAAACCTGTTCATCTGGATGAAGACTTTATGGCATATAATTTTATTGATGAAGAAAGCTATAAGAGAGTTGCCGAACAAATAGCTGAAACAAAAAAACAATGTGATATACTGCTTGTTTATTTTCACAAGGGTTATGTACATAAAACCGTTACATTGGCACCTTATGAAAGTTTACTCTCACGAATGGCTATTGATTGCGGTGCTGATGCGGTAATGGCATCTCATTCACATGTACTACATGGAATCGAAATGTATAAAGGAAAAGCTATTTATCATGGACTCAATAATTTTGTTATGTGGGTTCCACAATTATCGCCGAATTTTAAAGGTAAAGTATTTGATACAAAGGATAGTCATAATGAAGAATGGATCAAGAAACGTGTTGAACGTTTTGGCTTTGTTCCGGATCCTGATTATCCGACATATCCGTTCCATCCGGAATCTGTCTACTGTATTGTCGCAAAATTAATAATAGAAGACAAGAAAATAGTATCCTATAGATATATTCCTATGCTTGTTGAAAAGGATGGTATTCCTTATGTCCATGGCAACAATGAAAAAGGCCGTGAAGTATTTGATTATGTTGAGAGGATAACACGCGAAGCCAATCTCAATGCACAGTTTAAATGGGAAGGGGACGAAGTAGTAATTTATTAACGAAGTTAATAAATTACTACTTCAACTAAAAACTAATAACTAAGAACTAAGAGTTAATGAAAAAAATCCTTCATATTGAAGGATTTTTATTTCTATAGCTATATGTTAGGGAAGGCTGATAAATAGAAAGCTTATCAAATCACTCAAAAAAATTCTAAATTAAGGCAAAGAAAAAAGAAGAAATTTTGCCTTTCAGGCAAAATTTTTTCATAAAATCATAAATCATAAATCATAAATAAAAATACAGGATAACATCCTGTATTTTTTATTGGTGCCGAAGGCGGGAGTCGAACCCGCACGGAGTTGCCCCCACTGGATTTTGAGTCCAGCGCGTCTGCCAATTCCACCACTTCGGCGTGTCACTTATACATAATAGCACAGTTAAAATAAGAATTCAAGAAAAAATAATTTCAAAAATATGTAAATAGTTGAAGGAATTTGGAATTTTATGAAGAATAATATTCTTGTAATTCAAAAGGGGGGAGAACATTGATATCAAAAGCGCAGCTACGAAAGCTATTATTAGGATTAATTATAATGGCAATTGCATTTTTTTTATATAATTGTCAGGATGATTATATTTTAAATAAAGATGAAGTAACATTGGAGCAGGATAATGCTGCAATTGAAGCTCCGAAAGAAATAACCGTAAATATATCAGGTGCTGTAAAATATCCCGGTGTTATTACATTATCAAATGGCAGCAGGGTATTTCATGCCATTAATCAAGCAGGAGGATTAACTGAAAATGCGAATATCTCCGTTGTTAATATTGCAGCATTGCTTTCTGACGAAGAGCATGTATTTATACCTTTACAGGATAATCCGGGGTATATTACCGGAGAAATTCAAATTATAGATATAACCGATAATAAAGAAGAGGGTATTTTTGTTAGCATATACGGAGAAGTAACAACGCCATGCGTTATTAAAGCAAATAAGGAAACAAGCAGAATCGTTGATGCTTTAAAGGCAGCGGGAGAAGCTACGGACGAGGCGGATATAAGTAAAGTCAACTTAGCTGAAAGGCTTCAGGACGAAAAAGAAATTTATATTCCTCGCAAAGGACTTAATACATCTAAATTGATAAATATTAATACTGCCAGTGAAATAGAGCTCAGACAATTAAGCGGAATAGGGGAGGTCATTGCAAAGGAGATTATCCGATACAGGGAGACAAAAGGCTATTTTAAAAAAATAGAAGATATTATGAACGTTCCGGGTATCGGAGAAGGAAAGTTTGAAAATATTTGCAAAGAAATATCTGTTTATTAACCGATAAATTCAGGGTTGAAATTTATTGGTTAAAATTAAGAATTAAGAAATAGAAATTAAGAATTAAGAATTTTGCATTGATTGCAAAGTTCTTTTTATTTTCGCAGATATGATTCATAAATATACATTGGTATAAAAATAGAAATATATGTAAATAATAATTGCAAAGTATAACTTTTTAATTGCCAAACTTGAGGTGATAAGGATGTTTAAAGAAAAAAGAAAGATAAAATTGGGCAGTAAATTATTCATATTTGCGATTATTGCTCTTTTTATCTATGGTTATATTTTAGATGAAAATAGCTTTGATGATCTTAAAAATTTATATTCCGGGAATAAAATACAAAATCAAAATAATCCGCAAAATAGTCAAGAAGAAAAGACAGACACTCCAATAAATAATGCAAATTCAGGACATATTGATCCTTTTGAAAATAATGTCAATCAAAAAGTAATAACTGCGGACACAAAGCTTATAACTAAAACATATGACATAGAAAAAAATGATATAAAAACCGAAGAGCTTGAAATACCCCAGGAGCTCATCAATTTAACTATTGATGAAGCAAATTCATATATTGCAAATAATTATGCTAATTGGATCATTAATGAAATCAATGAAAAATATATAGAAGTTTATAAAACTGCGGAAGAAGTTGCTGTTATTCAGCCTCATTTTTTGATCAAAGAAGATAGCGGTAAAATATATGTATTTGAATATAACCAAGCCGGTGAGAAGAAAATGATCAAGGAAACGAGCATTAGATTTGATTTACTGAGTGAATCGGATCAAAACTTTTTCGAAAAGGGCATAATAAAATATGATATGAGTGACGTTAATGAAATTCTGCAGGACTTCGAGAGTTGACAATAAAATAATTATGTAAACATATAGAAAAATCTACAAAGCATAAACATATCTAAAAAAGGCAAAATTAATTTTAACATATTTTATAGGAGAGTGATAATAAATGTACAAATTTTCGAAATCAAGTCTTTTTTATATATGTTTGATAGTTCTGCTGATTGGATCTCTTGGTGTTTCGTACTCTATCTACTCAATGCCGGATAATATAGATATATTTGAAAATGAAACAAGATCCTTTCACGTTAATTTTCCTTTTGAAGCCAGTTTTAATGACGAAAGTAAAGAAATAATCAAATATACAAATAAAAGCAATACTCTTAGCCAATCTTTAAATATTTCACCTCTACAGCTGGGAAATTCACAAATCGATATAAAACTATTCGGGAAAATACCGGTTAAAGAGATATCCGTCAATATAGTACCGGACTGTCAGGTTATACCCGGAGGACACTCAATTGGTGTTAAAATGAATATAAAAGGTGTTTTAGTAGTAGGCATGGAAGAGATTGAAACTTCTGACGGAACCAGAATAAATCCCAGTTTAGAATCAGGACTACAAATAGGAGATGTGATTTTATCCATTAACGGAATTAATGTTAATGATGCAGTGCATGTTCAAAATATCATTAATGATTCAATGGATGAAGTGAAAATCAAGGTGAAAAGAAAAGAAGAAATATTAAATTTCAGTGTAAGACCGGTTTATTCTAAAATAGATGAAAAATACAGGATTGGATTATGGGTGCGTGATAAGACAGCAGGTGTCGGAACACTGACATACTATAACACTCAAAATAAAACCTTTGGAGCATTAGGACACGCTATAACGGATATTGATACAGGCATAATTTTAAATGTAAACAATGGTGAAATATTAAATTCGAAAGTATTATCGGTTCAACATGGAAAATCAGGTTATCCCGGTGAAATAAAAGGTATTTTTTATGAAGCAGATAAACCAATTGGTGCCTTAAAAGCTAATACTCAATTCGGTATATTTGGTGAAATATATAATGGTATAAATAATCCAATGTTTTCTGAGGCTATTCCCATAGGCTATCAAAATGATATTAAAAAGGGAAAAGCTTATATTTTAACAACTTTAGAGGAAAATAAAATTGAAAAATTTGAAATATATATAGAAAAAATCAATTATCAAACAAGACCAAATACAAAGAGTATGGTGATACGCGTTACCGATGACAGATTACTTAAGAAAAGCGGAGGAATCGTGCAGGGGATGAGTGGCAGCCCTATTCTTCAAGACGGGAAATTGATAGGAGCAGTAACTCATGTTTTCGTAAACGACCCAAGCAAAGGGTATGCAATATTTATTGAATGGATGCTTAGGACATGCGAGCAATACAATAGCGATAATCAGCCTGTAAATAATTAAAGAAATCTCCTAATTGGCTAAATTGTAGGATTATATTGTTGTTTAAAACAAAATTTGTAAATATTATCAGTTAATTAGAAGGATTTTTTTCCCAGTTGTCGAATATAAATACTAACAAAATTTAAAGGGGGTTTATATTTTGGAGCAGATAAAAGTGGGTATTGCTGACGATAATAATGATTTTTGTGAGATTCTAACAGAATTTTTAGATCGTCAACAGGAAATTGAAGTGATATGGACAGCAAAGGATGGTTTGAATGCTGTAGATTCAATTTCATCTCAGGTACCGGATGTGCTGATATTAGATATTATAATGCCGCATCTGGATGGATTGGGTGTATTGGAAAAAATTGCAGCTATGAAATTGGAAAAGGACCTGAAAATTATTGTATTATCCGCTGTAGGACAAGAGTACATTACTCGAAAAGCTATTAATATGGGGGCAGATTACTACATAGTAAAACCATTTGACTTTAATACTCTGACTAAAAGAATTTATCAGTTAGCCGGGAAATTTGATTCTGTAAGCCATATTGACAAAAAGAGTATATCTAAAGCCTTATTTAAATCTCTCGGAAGTGATCTTCCGGATTTGGAGACAGATATTACAAATATCATTCATGAGGTAGGAGTGCCAGCACATATTAAAGGATATCAATATTTGAGAGAAGCTATTACTATGGTTGTGGAGAATATTGAATTACTGAGTGCCGTTACAAAGGAATTATATCCGTCTATTGCTAAAAAATATAATACAACTCCAAGCAGAGTAGAGAGAGCGATTCGTCATGCCATTGAGGTTGCATGGAACAGGGGGAAAATTGATACTATTAATTCCCTTTTTGGATATACGGTTCATAATGATAAAGGAAAACCAACTAACAGTGAATTTATTGCAATTATTGCTGATAAATTAAGATTAGAAAGAAAAGCTGTATAGTAAAAAATTCTGAAAATAAGGCAGATAGATATTATAGCTATCTGCTTCTTTATTTTCCCGGCAAACTGGACCTTTATTAAAAATATGATATAATAATTGCTAAAAAAATGGAGTGATTGCTTTGCTATCTAAAGAGAAGTTGAACAGATTAAATGCCTTGGCAAGAAAATCCAAGCAATGTAAGCTTACTGATGATGAAAAAAAAGAACAAGATTTATTAAGAAAAGAATACTTGGCAAAATTCAGAGAAAGCTTTAAACAACAATTGGATTGTATTGAAATAGTAGATAAGAAAAACTGTTGAAAAATAAACATAAAGTGACAACAGCTTTTAACATATTTCACAAATAAAAAGAGTTACGATATATCTATATTTTTTAGGAAAGGACTTTTTTTTTGAAAAGATATATTGTAATAATTGGCATATTGTTAGTCATTATTTATGTTTTAGATTTTTCACGTGAAGAAAAGTTAGAAGCAGCTTTGTATGAAGTCATGTCACAGAGAATAGAGATTATTGAAAAAGCAGCATTTGGAGAGACTTCTTATGACGAAGCCCAAAAACTTCTAGTTGATATTACCCAAAATCCATTACTTAAGTCTGATTTGCAGATCATTGAAAATTTAGATGAGTATCCTACTGAAATAGATCGTGTACAAAGCTTTAAAATAGGACAAATAAGAAATCTATCTGTAATAGGGAACAATATCTGCTTTTCCGCAGAAATAGTTTGGAATATGGAAGGTCTTAACGGACCATATATTGAGGAGTCAATATATTTTTTTGAAATGAAAAGAGACAAAAATAAATATATACTGTATGATTACTATCCCATAAATTGAGGTAATTTATTAATAAAATTTCCTCAATTTAAATTAAGAATTAAGAATTAAGAACCGATTCAGGTCTCAGGTCTCAGGAAAAGTGATTAGTAGAGATTAGTGTTTTCGGTCCGACTTAGCATGTCATTGCGAAAATCCAAAGGATGTGTGGTAATCTATTTAAAGTCATGGGCATCGTGTCCGGCGTCAGGAGCCCGGCATCAACTGAAAAAAGAAAATCCCTTAATTAAGGGATTTTCTTTTTATCATATGTTTCTTGACAAATAATTATGGGTATACTATACTTAGAATCAATTCCGAGTTATGTACTGGGAATTAAGGAGGTCAAAAATGTGGTTGTCTACTAAAACCAGATATGGTTTAAAAGCAATTTATGAAATAGGACTTCATTTTGATGATAAACCTATTTCCTTGAATACTATTTCTTCGAAATATGATATTTCCTTAAGCTATTTGGAACAAATCATTGCTTTGCTAAAAAAGGAAGGCTTAATCAAAAGCAGGCGAGGTATTTATGGTGGATACTCATTGGCAAAGCAGCCTGAAAAAATAAGCATAGGGGACATCATAAGAGCTTTAGAAGGTTCATATGCACCGACAGAATGTGTTGAAGAAAATGACCTCTGCGAACAGCAGCCATCTTGTGTTACTCATTATGTATACAAAAAGATAAATGATAGCATTTCTGAAGTGGTAAATAATTTAACACTTAAAGATTTAATAGATGAAAAGCTATAGTTAGGAGATGAATACATGCGAGAAGTATATTTAGATTATTCTGCAACAACACCGGTAAAAAAAGAAGTATTAGATGCTATGCTCCCTTACTTTACACAGGAATTTGGAAATCCGTCCAGTCTTTACAGAAAAGGGCGGGAGTCGAGAGCAGCTTTAGAAAAGGCACGCAAGCAGGTAGCTGATTTAATTGGTGCAAATGACAGAGAGATATTTTTTACATCCGGCGGCACTGAGTCGGATAATTGGGCAGTAAAAGGTGTTGCATTTGCAAATAAAAGTAAAGGAAATCATATAATAACAACCAAAATAGAGCATCATGCATTGCTTCATACGTGTGAATATCTTGAAGAAAACGGTTTTGAGGTCACATATTTGGATGTAGATAAATATGGGAAAATAGATTTAAATGATTTTGAAAATGCTATTCGTGACACGACTATACTCGTAAGTATCATATTTGCCAATAACGAAATCGGAACAATTCAGCCAATTAAAGAAATAGGTGAAATTACAAGAAAACGTGGGATTATATTTCATACCGATGCTGTTCAGGCACTTGGTAATGTAGATATAAATGTAAATGAAATGAACATTGACCTGCTTTCTATGTCAGCACATAAAATTTATGGACCTAAGGGCATCGGAGCACTATATGTAAACAGAAAAGTAAAGCTGCCAAACTTCATGCATGGAGGCGCACAAGAATATAAAAGACGTGCAGGTACAGAAAATGTAACAGGTATAATAGGATTCGGGAAAGCTGCTGAATTAGCAAAAGAAAGCTTACATGAACATATCAAAAAAGTAACTGATTTGAGAAATTACTTTATTCAATCCGTTATGGAAAAAATCGATGAAGTAACATTAAACGGGCATCCTACTGACAGATTACCGGGTAATATCAACATGACCTTTGCATATGTGGAGGGAGAAACAATACTATTATATTTAGATGTACACGGTATAAGCGCTTCAAGTGGATCCGCATGTTCTTCAAGCTCTTTTCAAGCTTCACATGTTTTGCAGGCAATAGGTATTCCTTTAGAAAATGCATTAAGCTCCATTAGATTTACTGTCGGAGATTTTACGACTAAAGAAGATTTAGACTATGTGGTAGAAACGCTCATGGTTATCACTGATAAATATCGCAGCATTTCTCCATTTTATAAAAAGAAAGGATGAGAATAATGGGTAACAATATGTTTAACGACAAGGTAATAGAACATTTCATGAATCCTCATAACGCAGGAGAAATGGAAAATCCGGATGCAGAAGGAACGATAGGCAGCCCTGTGTGCGGCGACATCATGCAAATATTTTTAAAAATTGAAGATAATATTATTAAAGATGTTAAGTTTAAAACATTCGGATGTGGTTCAGCTATAGCATCATCCAGTGTTGCAACAGATATGATAAAAGGAAAAACCATCGAAGAAGCACTAAAAGTAACTAATAAGCAGGTTATCGAAGAATTAGGCGGATTACCAAGTCAAAAGGTACATTGCTCTGTACTTTCAGAACAAGCAATAAAAACTGCTATTTATAATTATGCAAAGGAACATAATCTTGAGTTTGAAGGACTGAAAGGATTTGATCCTAATTATGATCCGCACGACCACCATGATGAATAATTGATACGGATGGTTTATTAAACCATCCTTTTTATATTTAATGCAAGAAAGAGTGATATTAATGGATTTAGATAAGAAAAAAGTATTGATAGGCTTCAGCGGTGGAGTAGACAGTACGGCATCGGCCATTTTATTAAGAGAAAGAGGTTTTGATGTACATGGTATCTTTTTTAATGTCTTTGGAAAAGAAACGGACACACAAAAAAGAGCTCAAGCTGTGGCTCGAAAATTAGAGATGCCTTTGATAACATTAGATATATCCAAATATTTCAAGCAAAAAATCATGGATTATTTCTATGAGGAATACACAAAGGGCAGAACGCCAAACCCATGTGTACAATGCAATAAGCATGTTAAATTCAGCCTTATGCTTGAGCAGGCAAGAAAAATAAATGCTTATTTTATTGCCACGGGACATTACGCACGTATTCAATTTGATGAATCCATCAATAAATATATTATAAGAAAGCCTGCAGCGCTTTACAAAGATCAAACCTATATGTTATACAATCTGAATCAGGATATGCTTAAACATATTATTTTACCTTTGGGTGATATGATTTCAAAAGATAAAGTGAGGGAAATGGTAAGCCTGCACGACCTTCCTAACGCGCAAACCAAGGACAGCCAGGAAATATGTTTCATTCAGGACGATGATTATATCCGTTTTATACGTGAAAATTATGATTATAAGCCTCAAAAAGGCAATTTTATTGATATAAAAGGAAGTATTTTAGGAACCCATAGCGGTATAATAAACTATACCATCGGTCAGCGGAAAGGATTAGGTATTGCATTAGGAAAACCTGCATATGTTACACATATTGACAGTGAAAATAATACAGTCACTTTAGGGAATAATGAAGAGTTATTTACTGATACGGTATTTTCAAAAGACAACAATTTCATTCATATCTCACTGAATGGAGCGATAGAAGCACAAGTAAAAATAAGATATTCCGCAAAACCGGCTAAAGCAATAGTATCTGCGGAGAAAAATGGAATATTGAAAACTGTTTTTAACACGCCTCAAAGAGCAGCAACACCCGGACAATCCATCGTTTTTTACGATAATGACATACTTTTGGGCGGAGGAACGATTTTATAATTTAGAGTCCGAGGTCCGGAGTCCGGAGCAGGTCTAAGGTTTCGGGTCTCAGGTGTCTGGTGTTGAACTGAAAGATAAGGAGGAAATTTTGCCTTAAAACAAAATTTCTTCATTAATTATATATCTTAATTCTTAACTCTTATTCTTAATTTGCGGATATTTCAGCTCTGAAATTTCCGCAAATTAAGTGGGAATAATATCCTCAAGATGATATGCATTAATCCTTTCTATAATGGAAAAATAAAAATAAAAAAAGGAAAGGATGAATAGAATGCGAAAAGGCGGCTTTTTATCAGGTATGATTGCCGGAGGAATGGTGGGTGCTGTTACAGGAATGAATCTGTATAGAATGATGTCTCCACGTCAAAAAAGAGCTGTAGATAAGAATATAGATAAAGTCATTGACCAAATGACAGATGTGCTGGATACATTACAAAACATTAAGCCTTTTGATGAAAATTAGACATAAAAGTTATATATAAACTGTTTCATTACCTATATCCATATGTATTGACATATGGATACCTTTTTATTATTATGTAGATAATATCGTCTATGATTTAATTGAATTTCTTATATAATGAAAAAGACTGTGATAAAGAGGAGTATAGTATTTTTCGATCTACAGAGAGAAGATATCTGCTGAAAGTCTTCGTTCGAAAATATTAGAAAGCAGCTTTAGAGTTTTTCTCCTGAAAAAGCAATAATGCAAATAAGGAGAAACGGGTAGCTTCCGTTAACAAGTACCAAGAGACTCATTGAGTAAATAGGGTGGTACCGCGATTACACACTCGTCCCTATATTTAATTTTATAGGAGACGAGTTTATTTATGGAGGAAAAGAAATGGAGAAACTAGGATTAAATGAAATAAGAAAGAAATTTCTTGATTTTTTTGAAAGCAAGGATCATTATGTACGACCGAGCTATTCACTGATTCCTGAAAAAGACAAAAGCCTTCTATTAATAAATGCAGGCATGGCGCCTTTAAAAGCTTATTTTATGGGAACAGAAGAACCGCCAAATAAAAGAATGGCTACCTGCCAAAAGTGTATCAGAACAGGTGATATCGAAAAAGTAGGACATACAGCACGTCATGCAACATTCTTCGAAATGCTTGGAAATTTTTCATTTGGTGACTATTTTAAAAAAGAGTCCATCACATGGGGATGGGAATTTGTAACAGAACATCTCCAGTTACCCGTAGATAAATTATGGGTAACCATTTATGAGAACGATGAAGAAGCTTATGATATATGGAAAAATCATATCGGCGTTTCACCGGAGAAAATAGTACGCCTTGGGAAAAACGATAACTTCTGGGAAATAGGTGTAGGGCCTTGTGGACCTTGCTCTGAAATATATTTTGACAGGGGCGAAAAATACGGTTGTAATAATACTGATTGCAAACCCGGCTGCGATTGTGACAGATATGTAGAGTTTTGGAATCATGTATTTACCCAATATAATAAGGACGAACAAGGGAATTATAACCCTTTGCCCAATCCAAATATAGATACCGGTATGGGTTTAGAGAGAATAGCATGTATTATTCAGGGAGTTGATTCTATATTCGAGATAGATACTATCTCATATATATTAAAAAATGTTTCAAAAATCGCAGGAATGCCTTATGGATCAGGCAATTCATCACATGATACATCCATGAGGATCATTACGGACCATATACGCTCGGTGGTATTCCTTGTTTCTGATGGCGTGCTTCCGAGCAATGAGGGCAGAGGTTATGTTTTAAGAAGACTTCTCAGACGTGCAGCACGTCATGGAAAATTACTTGGCATTGAAGATTTATTTTTAACTTCTCTGTGTGATAAGGTCATAGAAGTGTCCAAGGACGCATATCCGGAATTGGAAACAAGAAAGGATTATATTAAAAAAATAATTTCAATTGAAGAAGAAAGATTCCAGGAAACCATAGATCAGGGTACAAGTATTCTCAATGAATATATGGAAAATCTTAAAGCATCAGGAAACAATATACTTTCAGGTGAGTATGCTTTCAAGCTTTATGACACCTTTGGATTTCCTATTGAATTGACAGAAGAAATATTGATTGAAAATGGGTATAGTGTGGATGCTGATGATTTTAACAAGCATATGCTCAATCAAAAAAATATGTCAAGATCGGCACGAAAGTCCGATACCGATGCCGGATGGGAGGGAGGACTGCAGATAGATTTAGATAAGCTGAATAAAACCCATTTCACCGGATACGATACATTGGTTGAAGAATCAAAAGTCCTTATGATCATTCGCGAAAATACGGAAGCTGAGTTTGCCGAAGAAGGAGATAAGGTAAAAATAATTCTCGATAGAACTCCTTTTTATGCTGAGAGCGGGGGACAAAAAGGAGACAAGGGAAGACTATTTAATTATAGCTGCGAATTAGAAGTAGCAACATGTGAAAAAAACAAGGATATCTTTTTACATGAATGTATTATAAAAAAAGGCAGAATCGAAAGGGATATGGTCGTAACTGCCGAAGTGGATAAAATAAGCAGAAATTTAATTTCTAAAAACCACACGGCGACACATTTGCTGCATAAGGCATTAAAAGATATTTTAGGACAGCATGTAGAGCAAGCAGGCTCTTTAGTATCAGAAGATAGATTAAGATTTGACTTTACTCATTTTGAAAATATAGCTAAAGATGATTTAGAACAAATTGAAAGAATAATCAATATTAAAATCGCAGAGGGTATGAATGTTACCGTAGAAGAAACGGAATTGAAAAAAGCCATAGAAAAAGGTGCCGTGGCTTTATTTGGTGAAAAATACGAGAATAAAGTAAGA
>JAAYPU010000193.1 GCA_012519645.1 Clostridiales bacterium
GAGATACATTTAATAAATTAAAAGTCCCTCCGTATATAGTTGATGCCGAAATAATATGATCTCCCTTGCTGCATATATTCAAAATAGCAAGCAGCGTAGCCGACTGTCCGGATGCAGTAGCCAAAGCTCCTACTCCGCCCTCTAACAATGTCATTTTCCCTTCCAGTTCCGCAACCGTGGGATTGCTTATCCTGCTATACATATGACCCTCTACCGTTAAATCAAATAAACCTGCAACTACATCCGGATCCTCATACTTATATGTGGTGCTTTGCACGATTGGCAGCACACGGGGTTCACCTGATTTCGGATCATAGGTCCCTTGAACACATTGAGTTTCGATTCTATACTTTTTCCCCATAGTCAGTCACTCCTTCATCCTATTAGATAAAAAAAAATAATTAAAAGATAAAAGTTAATGTAACCTTAGCTTCGCTAAGTAGTTAAATAGATTTTGTATTTCTGCTTGGTTAAAATAAAAATCCGCTTCTTGATAAGAAGCGGCGTTATGAACTGACGAGCTGCTCTTATCTTCCAGGATACATCCTGCTGGAATTGGCACATTACTGTTTTCAGCTGTTGCCGGGTTTCATAGGGCCAGTCCCTCCACCTCTCTAGATAAGATTATTACGGTATTTAATTAATAGCAATTTTAAACTACATTTATAGTCATGTCAATATCTTTCATTAACGTATTTTTCAATAATGGAATTTTTTCTTATATCCGTATAAACATTTTCTTTCTTCAGCTCCTCTAACACACTCTTGCTGATCGAATGCAAAACAGTATTATTAAAATCTTTGAGTACGATTTCAAAAATACGGTCTTTTAATGCATTAGATTCAACTTTTATAGGATAAGCCTCCACGTTTTTATAATCCAGATATCTAAGAAGCTTTATTATAGTTTCATCCTTTTTTCTGTAAAAGTAATTGGTTTTCTCTTTATACATTTGTATCATTTCAGGATGCTTTTCTATTATTTTAGGGTCTTTAGATTTCATACTGGAGTATTTAGCCATTATATTATAGTATTGATAATTATATATTCCTTTTTCAAAGGAATCAATTCTTCTTACAAAGGGCTTAAGATCTAATCGTGTGATAAATGCATACTGCTCCTCAATAAACTCTTTTTTAGTTAAATCACCCTTTTTGAACTGATAAATCAATGACTCTCTATTGGAAAAAAACTTATCAAAAGTCGTTTCATGAACCATTTTAGCCACGGAAGAATCACCACTTTCATAATATTTTTAAAGGCTTAAACTGAAGATAATCACAAGAAACCAAAGAATATTCAACATTATTTCTCATACCTTTGAATCCCATTTGATAATAGTTTTTTCCATGAAGATGAGCATATATAACCTTTTCCACTTCATATTTTTCAAATAAGTCAGTAAACCCTGATGCATCATATTTTTCATTGGTAGGCGGATAATGCATCATGGCAATAATTTTTTTATTTCCGCCTCTTTTTGCTTGCTCCAGAGAATTTCTGAGACGATTTACTTCACGCAAATATATTTTTTCATCATGCTTGGTAAAATTCATACTGTTAGGGCAAACCCACCCTCTGGTTCCGCATATTGCATATTCTTCAAATAAATAATAGGTATTTTGCAGGAAAAACATATTTGAATATAAAGAGTTTAATTTGCTTATTCCCTGCCACCAATAATCATGGTTACCCTTTACAAGTATCTTATTGCCCGGTAAATTTGCAAGCCACCCTAAATCAGTTAATGCATCTTCCAACCTTAATGCCCATGAAATATCACCGGGAATAAGTACCGTATCTTCTTCTCTTATATATTCAAGCCATAAATCTTTTACTTTTTCAGTATGGTTTTCCCACCCAAAAATATCCATAGGCTTATCGGAAGTAAAAGATAAATGCAAATCTCCTATTGCATATAAAGCCACATTATCACCGCCTTTGTCAGCCTCGCTGACAAATAAAGAATTAATAATTAAGAATGAATAATTGAGGTAAAATTTGCTAAAGCAAATTTCTTTCCTGAACTTTCATCTTTTATCTTTGTCTGAGACCTGAGACCTGAGACCTCTATTCAATAATTGTCATTATTTCATCAAGACTTTTTTTAGGAGGGTTTTTCGTTTCCACTGCCGGCACACCTATGGGAATTAATGCACAAAGCATATAACCGTCTTTCTTGAATCCCAACAGATTTTCCAAATCAGCACCTGAATGGTTAATGC
>JAAYPU010000194.1 GCA_012519645.1 Clostridiales bacterium
CATTTTGAGTTCAGAAGTAATAACAACGAAGAATGTTGATATAAATATGCTTTCACCAATGATGAAAGAAATATATGATTATATGCAGCAGTATCCAGATGATATTGTTTTAACGAGGGTAGGGGACTTCTTTGAAGCATATTTTGAGGATGCCATAGAAGTAAGTAGATTGACTGGTATCACTTTAACAGCGAAAACATTAGGTAAAAAGGAAGAAAGACTAAATATTCCAATGGCAGGAGTACCTCATAGAACGCTTAATGACTATGCTTCCAGATTGGTAGACTATAATAAGCGAATTGTAGTAGTAGAGCAATTAGAGGACCCAAAGAGTGTCAAAGCAGGTCAGTTAGTAAAGCGTGGTGTAGTCCGAATTATTACAAGTAGTACAGTAGTAGAAGATGGTTTTATAGATGACCACTTAAATAACTATTTGTGTGTAATTTGTAAAATAGGTCATGATTATGGCATTTGCTTTAGTGATATATCCACAGGTGAAATTTTTATGACTTCTACTGATAGTGTAGATGGTGTGTTAAATGAGTTATCTCGTTATAAGCCAAGTGAATTGTTGGTGAATAATGAGTGTTTCTTGTTGTTTAATGAAAGTATAACACGCAAATTGAAGTTACATATAAACATAACTATAAAAGATTCCTTGTTTAAGGTTACTGATATTTTTAGTAAAATAGAAAGTGCTTTTAAGATAGATAGTATTGATAAAATACAGTTCAACCATGTTTCAGAGTTGCATAGTTTGTATGTGTTGTTATCTTATGTAGAATATACACAATGTATTTCAGTAGATTATGGTAGCTTACCAGTATCTTATACAACAGATAGTTTTATGTCTTTTGATATGGATACTCGAAGAAACCTTGAATTGTGTGAGAATATTATAGATAGAAAGAAGCAAGGTACATTACTTTCTGTGTTGGATAAGACAGGAACAGTAATGGGTAGTAGATTGTTAAGGCAATGGATAGAAAAGCCTTTAATCAGTAAATCTAAGATAGAGTCTCGTTTAGGTGCAGTAGAGGAATTATTGAATAACCTTGAAATATGTGAAAATATCAGAGGAAATTTAGAGTTTATTTATGATATATCTCGTATAATGGGTAGATTGAAATTGAATAAGTCAGTACCAAGAGATTTGATTTGTTTAAGAGAATCGTTAAAAAAATTACCAGAAGTAAAGTCAGAATTGAGTAAATTGACTTCACCTTTGTTGATAGAGTTGTATAATGAGTTTAATACTTTTGAAGATTTGTGTTTCTTGTTGGAACAATCTATATGTGACGAACCAGTTTCAGATATAAGAGAGGGGTTAGTCATAAAGTCAGGGTATAATAAAGAGTTGGACAAGGCGCGTGATATGTTATCAAATTCTAATAAGTATCTGATGGAATTAGAGGAAAGAGAAAAAGAATCAACAGGTATAAAGAATTTGAAAGTAACCAATGTAGGTGGGGTTTGCACCATTGAGATAACTAAATCTAATTTGAATAAAGTTCCTTCTAATTACATAGTAGAGAAATCAATGAAGACAAGAAAGCACAAAGCAGTTAATCTTTTCAGAGATAGTAAAATGGCAGCAAGAGGGTAATGATAGGGTAGATGTTGTGATAGCAACGCCACCTTGTCAGGGTATGTCTGTGGCTAACCATAAGAAATCTGAAACAGAGATAGTACGAAACTCATTAGTAGTAGAGTCAATAGAGATGGTGAAGAAGATAAAACCAAGATATTTTGTGTTTGAAAATGTACCAGCTTTTTTAAAGACTTTATGTACTTTGCGAGGTGCAGAGAAACCAATAGGTCAAGCCATAAATGAGGAATTAAGTGAGTTTTATGAAATAGGAAGTAAGGTAATCAATTTCAAGAATTACGGCAGTAATTCAAGTAGAACGAGAACTGTAGTGATAGGGGTAAGTAAAGATTTAAATGTATTACCAGAGGTTCTATATCCTCAATTTAGAGAGGAAAAGACATTAAGGGAAGTAATAGGTCATTTACCTAAATTAGAGTGGGGAGAAATCAATTCTAATGACTTTTATCATAATTTCAGAGTGTATAGAGAAGAAATGCGAGCTTGGGTACATAATCTGAAAGAGGGTGAGAGTGCATTTGATAATGAAGATGATAGCTTGAAACCTCATAAGATAGTAGATGGTAAAATAGTAGTGAATACTCAAAAGAATGGTGATAAGTATAAAAGGCAGTATTGGGATAAAGTAGCACCTTGTATCCATACAAGAACAGATATTTTCTCAAGTCAGAATACAGTTCATCCAGAGGAAGACAGGGTATTTTCTATAAGAGAATTGATGTGTATGATGTCAATACCTGAGAGTTTTAAGTGGGTAGAGAAAGATTTATCAGAGTTAAATGGCTTGTTAGACGCAGAGAAGAGAAAGTTGTTAAAGAAAGAAGAATTGAATATAAGACAGAGCATAGGTGAAGCTGTGCCAACAGGTGTGTTTAGAGAGATAGCTAAAAATATAGCACATCAATATAAATAATGATGTTTGATTCTTTAAAAGAGTATATGGTGGGGTATTTAGAAATTCATAGTAAATTAGAAAGTGACAGACATTTTCATAGTTTAGAAATAAAACCTGCTAAAAGAACCTACACCTTTCATAAGAAAGGAGAAGTTTCTCCGATTCATACAGGTGACTTAGTCCGTTATGAGAAGTATAATAAGATAAAGGGCAATACCAAACGAGGTGTCTTTGTAGCGACAGGAATAATGATGTCTACTGGTCATGTAGGTGAGGGTAGTAAGAAAAAGAAGTTTAAATATTGTAGGCGAATAGAGTCTGGTAGTACTCCTTATGTGAGTATTCGGGAATTAAGTATATAGGATACAACATCTACTAAATAGGTGTTGTATTTTTTTATGTTCAAAAACATTTTTTTATTAAACAACTAATATTTAATTTTTTAGACACTTAATGTAGGTTTAAGACATAAATAAATTATTAGCTACAGTTTTATTTAATATAGTATATAAGAAGTAATTAATATTATTTGTTAATAAGTATAGCACAATTATTTTTAATTTGAGTGTATTAAGTAAATAAAGGGGGTTAGGGAGATGTCAAGTATTGATACTTTTACTAATGATAATTTCAGGGTGTTATCTTATCTCTATGATAATAAAAATAAAGATAACCTTGTAAAAATCACACAGACAGAGTTAAGTAAAGAATTAGCATTAAGCCGAGGTACAATAAATTCTATTTTTAAGCAATTAAAAGAAAAAGATTATCTTATTCATGATGATAGCCGAGTAGGTCGCTATTATCTAACAGGTAAGGCAGTAAATGTAGTTGAAATGTTTAGAAAAACAAAATAAAAGGGGGGCATGTTTATGGTATTAAGAGATGAAGATGCAGTACGTGAAGGTTATGCACCATTTGATGGTAGCCCATTTGTAAAAGGTGCAAAGCAAATTTTAGGGTTTGATAACCCTGAAAAAGATGTAAAACAAGGAACAGGACAAATAAAGACTTTTAATCAATTAGGGTTTA